>JAHJOS010000356.1 GCA_018820005.1 Alphaproteobacteria bacterium
AGAACTACCGCATCATGATCGAAGGCCACGCCGACGAGCGCGGCACCCGCGAATACAATATCGCCCTGGGCGCCCGTCGCGCTTCGGTGGTGGTGAACTATCTGGTGTCCAAGGGCGTCAACGGCCAGCGCATCACCAGCCAGTCGTTCGGCAAGGAACGCCCGGTGGCGATCTGCAACGACATCTCGTGCTGGAGCCAGAACCGCCGCGCGGTCACGGTCGTACAGTAACAATTCAGGCTTTCCCCGAGCGGGAAGGCCCAAGAGATCCAGTGCAAACTGGAGGCAAGAGCGCCCGGAGCCCCAAAATGGCCCGGGCGCTTTCTTTTGACCAAAATTGGCCTTTATTTCCCTGTGTCCAAAGGTTCATGGTCCTGGTGCATAGCCAGGACACCGGAGGCTCAGTATTTTGAAGACGCATATTCCAGCAGAAAAACGCGTGCTGATGGCTATTGCCACAGCACTGGCGATCGGGGTGGCCACACCGACCCTGGTCAATGCCGCCATGTTCAATCCGCAGCCGGCCAATACGGTCGGCGCCGTGCGCAGCGACGCATCGGGCGAGCGCGTTCTTGTGGCGCAGGCGCAGGACACTGCCCAGTTGATGGTGCGCATCCAGCAGTTGGAAGAACAGAACCGCCTGCTCAACGGGCAGATCGAAGGACTGACGTTCCAGCTGACGCAGATGCAGGAAATCGTCAATCGCATGCAGGAAGACAACGAGTTCCGCTTCCAGGCACTGGAAGGCGGTGCTGGGGGAAAAACTGATGCGGCAACCCAACCGGGCGGCGTGACGCAGCCCGAGGCGTTGCCGCAGAACCCGGCTACATCCCCGACCGATCCGGTCGCCGTCCCGATGACCGATATTCCCGAGCAGGGCGTCAAGCCGCTGCCGGGCGAAGTCGAAATCGACCCCACTTTTGACGGCGCTGCCGACCAGCCCATGGATTCGGTGGGCACTTCAGCAGATCCGCTGGTGGGGACGGGGGCTCAAGGCGGCGTTGACCTTGTAACAGGGCAGCCGCTGAACCTGAACTATGATCCGACCAAGGTCGACACCGGTAATGCCGATGCCGATGCGCAGTTTGCTGCCGGCGTAGAGGCGATTAATTCAGGTGACTACGCCTTTGCCGAGGACCAGTTCAGCCAGTTCGTTGAACTCTATCCGGATAATCCGCAGGTAACCGAGGCGTCGAACCTATTGGGTGACGCGCTAATGCAGCGCGGCGCCTATAGCGAAGCGGCCGATGTGCTGCTGAACGCCTTTCAAAAGGAACCCGAGAGCCCGCGTGCGCCCGAGCTGCTGCTCAAGCTGGGCATGTCGCTGTCGGGTGCCGGCGAGCGCGAAACCGCCTGCCGCACGCTGGCGGAGATCAACAAGCGCTTCACGACACTGACGCCGGAATTCCAGACCCGGCTGGCCGAGGAAAAGACCCGGGCAGAATGTCCTCCAGGCTAGGTCTCGATCTACACACGCCGGCAGCGCTGGAGCAGATCTTTGCCGGCGTCGCGGGGGAAAATGCCATCGGACTGGCGGTATCGGGCGGGGCTGACAGCCTCGCCCTGCTGCTGCTGGCGCAACGGTGGGCAGCCAATAGAGTGCAAGCGCCGCGCCTCAAGGTCTATTCGGTCGATCACGGGCTGCGGCCCGAAGCGGCCGGGGAAGTGGCCATGGTGCTGGCCGTTGCCCGCTCGCTTGGCGTGGAGGCGCAGGGCCTCGTGTGGTCCGGCGACAAACCCGTGACGGGCGTGCAGGAAGCGGCGCGGCTGGCGCGCTACCGGTTGATGGGGGCGGCCATGCAGGCGGACGGCATTGGCGTGCTGCTGACGGCGCACCATCGTGGCGATCAGGCCGAAACGGTCATGATGCGGCTGGCGCATGGCAGCGGCGTCGACGGGCTCAAGGGGATGACGCGGTTTGCCCAGCTGGCGGGCCTGAGCATCCACCGGCCCCTGCTTGATATCGATGCAGAGCTGCTGCAGGCGCTGGTGGCCGATGCGGGGCTGGTGCCGGTGGCCGACCCGTCCAATACCGATAGTCACTATGAGCGCGTGCGCTGGCGCCAGGCGATGCCCGGGCTGGCCGCGCTGGGCCTGGATGGCGCCACGATCGTGCAATTTGCTGCACGGATGGGCGAGGTCGACGCGGCGCTGACCCAGGTCGCCGACGCCTGCTTTGCCGAACTGGTGACGCTGGATGGCTTTGGCAGCGCGCGCATTGCGCTGGCGCCGTTCATCGGGCTGGGGGCGGCGGTGTCGACGCGGATTTTGGGGCGGGTGCTCAATATCGTGGGCGGGCGGCAGAAGCCGCGGGCGCTGGGACAGGTGGAGCGGTTGCGCCAGGCCATTGTCGAGCAGACGCTGGCCAAATCGACCACGGTGCTGGGCTGCGTGGTGCGAATCAAGGATGAGGCGATCGTGGTGGCGCGCGAGCCGGGCCGCAGCCTGCCCGCCGATGCGGTGCTGCTGCCGCAGGGCGATCTGGTGTGGGATGAGCGGTTCCGCATCGTCAATACTTCGGACGAGAGCGGGCTGACCGCCAGCGTGGCGGACTACCTGCCGCGCCATCGGCTCGAGGATATTCTGGGCTGCAAGGTGACGGCGCCGGCAGAGGCCATCCGCACCGCGCCCATCGTGCGCGACGCGGCGGGGGGCGTGCTGTCGCTGGGCGGCTGGTCGTTTGACGAGCGCATCCAGGTGCAGTTGCTGGTCGACTGAGCCAGGGCTTACGCGGCTGGGCCAGGCCGTGGCGGGCTGTCGCAGGCCATTGGATGTTAACCCCATCACGACAATATGGCTGGACGGGATGCACAAACCGCCGCAGGTGTGGCCCTTGTAACGCCCCAATGCCGGACATACATTCGGCTCACGCGCTGCGCCAACCTGCGCAGCCTTCTCCGGGACAGGATTGATGAACGGAAACTTCCGCAACTTCGCCATCTGGCTAGTGATACTTTTTATGCTGATGGGGCTGTTTCAGGTCTTCCAGTCATCGACACGCTCTGTATCGGTTGCTGACAAGAGCTACAGCCAGTTCGTGACCGATGTCGAAGGGGGACGCGTTCAGGCCGTCACCATTACCGACAATGTGGTCTCTGGGCAGCTGAGCGACGGGACACGGTTTGAGACCGTGCTGCCGGCGGGCGCCGACATTATTTCGCGGCTGGAATCCAAGAATGTCTCGATCACGGCGAAGGCGCCTGAATCGAGCCCGTTCTGGACGATCCTGCTGTCATCCTGGCTGCCGTTCATTGTCATCATCGGCGTGTGGTTCTTCTTCATCCGACAGATGCAGGGTGGCGGCAAGGGCGGCGCGATGGGCTTTGGCAAGTCGCGCGCCAAGCTGCTGACTGAAACCCATGGAAAGGTGACGTTCGAGGACGTTGCGGGTGTCGATGAAGCCAAGCAGGATCTTGAGGAAATCGTCGAATTCCTGCGCGATCCCGGCAAGTTCCAGCGCCTGGGCGGCCGCATTCCGCGCGGCGTGCTGCTGGTGGGCCCTCCGGGTACCGGCAAGACGCTGCTGGCCCGTTCGGTCGCCGGCGAAGCCAATGTGCCGTTCTTCACCATTTCGGGTTCGGACTTCGTTGAAATGTTCGTCGGTGTCGGCGCTAGCCGCGTGCGCGACATGTTCGAACAGGCCAAGAAGTCCGCACCGTGCATCGTCTTCATCGACGAAATCGACGCCGTGGGTCGCCAGCGTGGCGCTGGCCTGGGTGGCGGCAATGACGAACGCGAGCAGACGCTCAACCAGCTGCTGGTCGAGATGGACGGCTTTGAAGCCAATGAAGGCATTATCCTGATCGCGGCGACCAACCGTCCCGACGTGCTCGATCCCGCGCTGCTGCGTCCGGGTCGTTTCGATCGCCAGGTGGTTGTGCCCAATCCGGACGTGTCGGGCCGCGAGAAGGTGCTCAAGGTTCACGTGCGCAAAGTGCCGCTGGCCCCCGATGTGGACCTCAAGGTGCTGGCGCGTGGTACGCCCGGTTTCTCGGGCGCTGACCTGATGAACCTGGTCAACGAGGCGGCCCTGATGGCGGCACGGCGCAACAAGCGCTTCGTCACCCATGCCGAATTCGAAGACGCCAAGGACAAGATCATGATGGGCGCCGAGCGCCGCACCATGGCCATGTCCGAGGACGAAAAGAAGCTGACCGCCTATCACGAAGCCGGCCACGCCATCATCGCGCTCAAGGTTGCCGGGATCGATCCGATCCACAAGGCTACCATCATCCCGCGCGGTCGCGCGCTGGGCATGGTGATGACGCTGCCCGAGAGCGACAGCTATTCGTTCTCACGGGAAAAGGCGCTGGCGCGGCTGACGATGCTGTTTGGCGGCCGTGAAGCCGAGATCATCAAGTTCGGGCCTGAGAAGGTCACGAGTGGTGCTTCGGGTGATATCCAGATGGCGACCAGCCTTGCCCGCTCGATGGTGATGGAATGGGGCATGAGCGAAAAGCTCGGCCGCGTCCGCTACAAGAGCAATGACCAGGAAGTCTTCCTGGGCCATTCGGTGACGCAGTCGACCAATATGAGCGACGATACAGCCCGTATCATCGACCAGGAGGTGCGCAAGCTGATCGAGGATGGCGAGGCTTCGGCCAAGGACATCCTGACCACTTACCACGACCAGTGGGAGGCGATTGCCCAGGCGCTGCTGGAATATGAGACGCTGACGGGTGACGAGCTGCGTGCGTTGATGGAGGGCCACCAGCCGGTGCGTCCGGACGACAATGGCCCATCCAACAAGGCCAGCGGCGTTCCCTCGGCCGGCAAGGCGGGCAAGAAACGCCCTGATGCGCCGCCCGAAGGCGGGCTGGAACCCCAGCCGGGCAGTTAAGGCTGGCAAGAGGATTAGCAAGGGCCGCCGCGAGGCGGCCCTTTTGCATGGCGGCATTTTGGGCTATGCCGCAGTCAGATCAATACTATTGGCCAGCGCAAGGCGCGGCCAAGTTGGAGGGCCAGGCAATGGTGCGCAAATATTTCGGTACGGACGGCATTCGCGGCCTGGCCAATGGTCCCAAGCTGACACCCGAGCTGGCGCTCAAGGTGGGCATGGCGGCCGGGCAGAAGTTCGTGCGGGGCGATCACCGCAATCGTGTGGTGATCGGCAAGGATACCCGGCGCTCCGGCTACATGATCGAACAGGCGCTGACGGCCGGCTTTACCGCGGTGGGCATGGATGTCTATCTGCTGGGCCCGATGCCGACGCCAGCCGTTGCCATGCTGACACGTTCGCTGCGCGCTGATCTGGGCGTGATGATCTCGGCCTCGCACAATCCGTTCGAGGACAATGGCATCAAGCTGTTCCGGCCCGATGGCTATAAGCTGAGCGATGAGATCGAGCTCGAGATCGAACGGTTGATCGACAGCGACATGTCCAAATCGCTGGCGCATGGTCGCGATATCGGCCGGGCACACCGCGACGAGGAAGCGCGCACCCGCTATATCGAATATGCCAAGCGCACGCTGCCGCGCGGCACCGACCTGGCCGGGCTGCGCGTGGTGCTCGATTGTGCCAATGGCGCGGCCTATAAGGTCGCCCCGATCGCGCTGTGGGAACTGGGCGCCGAGGTCTTCACCATCGGCGACAAGCCCGATGGCTTCAACATCAACGACAAGGTCGGCTCGACCGCCCCTGAAGCGGTTGCCGCCAAGGTGCGCGAGATGCGCGCGGACGTGGGCATTGCGCTTGATGGCGACGCGGACCGCGTCATCATCATCGACGAGAAGGGCAATGTGGTCGATGGCGACCAGTTCATGGCCGTGATCGCCGAGAGCTGGCTGCGCCGCGAAATGCTGGTTGGTGGCG
>JAHJOS010000357.1 GCA_018820005.1 Alphaproteobacteria bacterium
AGGCCGTGGGCGAGGCCGGCATTGGCGGTGAGGGTGGCGATGATCGCATCCTCGCCGCCCATGCGCAGTGCGGTGGCGAGGCGGTCCATCTTGTCGTCCCTGGTGCGGGCGGCCCCGTGCGGGCTTCCGCTGCTTGGGCTTACATCTACAGTCCCGATGCTGGCCGGGGCGTGAATCGGCCGTTCATTTCCGGTTCATGCCGTTGGCTTAACTGGCTGGCCGAAAGAGGAGAAATGTCGTGAACGAACGCGTCGAGATCACCGCCAAGCAGGTTCTGGCCAAGAGCTGGGGCACGCTGACCCGCTGGAGCTTCCGGCTGCAGCGGCGCAATGGCGACTGGCAGCAGCAGGTACGCGAGACCTATGATCGCGGCGACGGCGCGGCGACCCTGCTCTACAATCCTGAAAAAGCCACGGTGGTCCTCACCCGCCAGTTTCGCTTCCCGGCCTATTTCAATGCCGAACCGGGCTACCTGCTCGAGGTCTGCGCCGGCAAGCTGGACGGCGACGACCCGGTAACCTGCGCCAAAAAGGAAGCCGAGGAAGAGACTGGCTATCGCGTCTCGGACGTGCGGCTGGTGTTTCCCAGGACCTATATGAGCCCCGGCTCGGTGACCGAGCGGCTCTGGCTGTTCGTCGGCCGCTACGATGCGGCCGCCAAGGTATCCGAAGGCGGCGGCCATGTGGAGGAAGGCGAGGACATCGAGGTGATCGAGATGCCCTTTGCCGAGGCCATGCGGCTGGTCGGAACCGGCGAGATCCGTGATGGCAAGACCATCATGCTGCTGCAGTATGCGGCCCTCAACGGGCTGCTCTGAGCCAGGCTTCAGACCTTGGCGGTCTCAAACGGGTCGCGGTCGATATCGAACTCGTTGATCGAGCGCGGCAGCCTGATGCGCAGGTCGGCATCGCGGTCCGGATCGAGGAAGAAGTCGAAACCGGGCTGCGCCGTGAGGATCTCGGCCTGTGGCGCTAGGTCGATGACCTTGACCTCGGGCTGGCTCGACAAAGCCGCAAGCGGCAACAGAACGATGGAAACGGCAAGTGCTGTAGGCAGGAGTCTGGACATCATCTTTCGCTCCATTCTGCCGGCGCCACCATTGGCGCGGTGATGGAAGGTCTAGTCCCGACGATCCGAACGGCCACTGAAGCGGCCGTTCATAATTCGTTAAGGCGCTTTCACACTGGCAAATGTAGCAACCAAAATCACCAACAGACCAAATGCAAACAGTACTTTTGTATCCCGAATTCGATGTTTGTAATCTTGTTCCTGCAACCATATCATTGATTTCGGATATTCTCTTAGATTTGAAGCTTTGATGGAGTTTACAACTCCTTTCTGGACTAAAATGAGGCCTTTGTAGTTATTTGAAATTGCTCGATAATTCATAAAACAAAATCCAACGTAAAATAGATACGAAAGAATCTTAATAATCCCTGCAGTCTCGAAATTCAGGGCACAAAGACCAAATATCGCAATTGCATTTACATAAATATATCTAGTCCACAGGAAGTCAACTTTATCGCCTAGTTTTAGGAAGATGTCCAATTCCTGCTGAATATCAGTGCTAGCCACCCGCTCCTCCTTCAGAATGATTTTATTTAGATTAATTACTGGTAATCGACGAGCTTGCGCTCGGGATCGTAGGGCTGGTCAGCCACCACCCTGGTCACGGCCTGGCCGCAACGCATCTTCTTGCTCATGGAGTCATAGGCGTAGGTTGGCCCGCCATGCAGGCTCCAGCCCTCGCTCAAGGCCTTGGTCACCTTGTGGCAGAACGCGGAGTCGTCATCCCCGCTGAGAAAGCGATAAATCAGCATCGTGCCCCCGATAAAGTCAGCCCAGCACTGCGGCCGACGCAGTTGTAATTTGCCTTGCTTACAGCTAATCGGATCGACATGCACAAGTTTCCAAAAGCCCTGCTGGATGGCTACCGCTCGTTCATGACCGAGCGCTACGAGCAGCACCGGTATCGTGAGCTGGCCGAAGGCCAGTCCCCGGAAACCATGGTCATTGCCTGCTGTGACAGCCGGGCTGCGCCCGAGACGATCTTCGGCGCCGGTCCGGGCGAACTCTTCGTGTTGCGCAACGTCGCCAACCTGGTGCCGACCTTCCAGCCCGATGGCGGCCAGCACGGCACCTCGGCTGCCATCGAGTTTGCGGTCAACTCGCTGGGCGTCAAGAATATCGTCATCATGGGACATGGCCGCTGCGGCGGCATCCAGGCCGCCCTCGGTCCGCGCAATGCGCCGCCGCTGGCCCAGGGCGACTTCATCGGCAAGTGGATGAGCATGCTGGCGCCGGTGTCCGAGCAGGTGGCCGCCTACAGCATCATCACGGACAAGGAGCGCCAGACCATGCTGGAGCGCCTGTCGATCCGCAATTCGATCGCCAACCTGCGCACCTTCCCCTATGTCAGCAAGCTTGAGGCCGAAGGAGCGCTGCAGTTGCATGGCGCCTGGTTCGACATCTCTACCGGCGAGCTCTGGGTCATGGACAGCAACGGCGACTTCG
>JAHJOS010000358.1 GCA_018820005.1 Alphaproteobacteria bacterium
CTCGACCAGTTCGATACTGTCGACATCGATTTCGCGCGGCTCAAGCGTCACCACTTCGCCGGCGCGCGCCAGATCATAGGCGCGCTCGCCATCGATCTTGAGCGCCGAAAAAATCGGCGGACGCTGCAGGATCGTGCCGGTGAATTCAGGCAGCACCGCCTCAAGCGCCGCCCGGTCCGGGCGCACATCCGAGGTGGCGATGACAGCGCCTTCGGTATCATCGGTCGTGGTTGCGCTGCCCCAGGCGATCGCAAAGCGGTAGATCTTGGTGCCATCCTGCACCTGCGGCACGGCCTTGGTGGCTTCGCCCAGGGCGATCGGCAGAATGCCGGTCGCCAGTGGATCAAGCGTGCCCGCATGGCCGGCCTTGGCCGCACTGAACAGCCAGCGCAGCTTGCCTACCGCCTGGGTGGAGGTCATGTCGTAGGGCTTGTTAAGCACGACCCAGCCGGAGATGGGGCGTTTGATGCGTTTGGGCGCGCTCAATCGGTCTCGCCGCCATCATCGTCAAGGTCGCGCTGAACCTTCTGCGAGCGCAGCAGCGCATCGATGCGACCGGCCTCTTCAAAGGTCTCGTCCACCAGGAACCGGACTTCAGGCGCAAATTTCAGGTTCACCTGCGGCGCAACGCGCCCGCGGACATATTTGGCGTGCCGGTTCAGCGCCGCCACGATTTCATTGGCATGGGCGCCGCCCAGCGGCATGATATAGGCACTGGCGATCTTGAGATCGGGGCTCATGCGCACTTCGGGCACGGTAATGACCGCGCCGCGCAGGGCGTCGTCGTCGATGTCGCCGCGCGCAAACATGGCCGCCAGCGCGTGGCGGACCAGTTCGCCCACGCGCAGCGATCGTTGGGTCGGGCCGCTGGATTTGTTATCTTTGCTCATGGCGAGCAATTAGGCTCTCGCCGCGCTCGCGTCAATCCGCCAGCGTCAGAGCGGGCCCGGTCCTGAACTGTTCGGCCCTTTGCTTGAGGCGCTCGGCATCAACTGGCCAGGTTTTGGGGTCGGAGGGATCAAACGCGGGACCGCGCCACTCCTGATAGACGATGGCGACGCCCTTTGCCGTCTTGGAAAAGCTGACCACCATGACTTCGCCCTGGCCCTTGTAGCTGGCCAGATTGTCCATGTACGCGCCGCACACAAAGCCGAGCGGCGCCAGCACCTCGCCCTGATCCTCGCCGAACTTGAAAAAGCCGGTCAGCTCGGGCTTGCAGGTCTGGCTATAGCCAAACATCACCGCGCTGCGGTAGTCCGTCAGCGGCCGCCCGGCATCGAGCGTGATACGCGCGGCATAAAGCGTAGTCCAGTTCTCAGGCGTCTCGCCCTTCGGATAGATCTCGAGCAGCGACTGCTTGGGGTCAGCGTTGTAAACCGGGTCAACCAAGGGCAGTACATTGCCCGAGAGGCGCTCGGCTGGGGTCAGCCAGTCAGGCAGCGGCACGGCGTAGTCATGGCCCAGCGCCTGCAGTACCAGGCTGTTGCCGCGTTCGATGACCGGTGGCGGGGCCGCCTGCTGAGCCATCGCCGGGACAACAGCCGCAAGGGCCAGACTTGCCGCCAGCGCCAAAGCCATTCGTTTTGCCATTGTCAGTCTCCTCGCCTAGCGGCTGGCACAAGCCTCCCGGTTGACGCAGCCTCCTCAGGGCGCCGCCGGGCCCGCAAGCTTTAGGCGAGATGCGGCCAGTGGAGCAAGGGCGAACTATATCGATTGCAATCCTGGCTAATGGTCAATCAGGCCCCCGGCTTCAGGCGCGCATGGCGCCATCGGGCAGGACCCGGTGCGGCGGTTGGTGGCCATCCATGAAGGTGCGGATATTGACGATAACAGTCTCGCCCATCTCGACGCGGGCTTCCAGCGTCGCCGAGGCCATATGGGCCGTCAGCACGACCTTGTTGGCTTCGGCCAGGGCCAATAGGCGTGGATCAATGCCGCGCTTGTTCTCAAAGACGTCGAGCGCTGCGCCACTGAGGTGCCCGGCCTCGATCTCATCCATCAGCGCCACTTCGTCGAGCAGTTCGGGGCGGCTGACATTGACCACGAAGCTGCCCGGCTTCATCGCGCGCAACCGCTGTGCCGAGAGCAGGTGATAGGTCTCGCGCGTATGCGGGGTGTGCAATGAAACGATATCGACGGCCGCCAGCATGGCATCAAGATCGGGCCAATAGGTGGCTTCGAGCGGCGTCTCGACGGCAGGCGGGCGTCGGTTGCGCGAGTAATAATGGATATTGAGGCCGAACGCCTTGGCGCGTTGTGCCACCGCCGTGCCGATCCGGCCCATGCCCACAATGCCCAAGGCCTTGCCGCGCAGCCGCTGGCCCAGCATGGAGGTGGGCGACCAGCCCGCCCAGATGCCATCACGCACCAGCATCTGGGTGCCTTCGACCAGCCGCCGCGGCAGCGCCAGCATCAGCACCATGGCCATGTCGGCTGTGTCTTCGGTCAGCACCGAGGGGGTATTGGTGACGGTCACGCCGGCGGCGCGGGCCGCTTCCACATCGATATTGTCGATGCCATTGCCGAACTGGGCGATCAGGCGCACGCTGGGCGGCAGACGGGCAATCAGATCGGCATCGATAGCGTCGGTGATCGAGCTGACCAGCACGTCCTTGCCGGCCAATCCATCAATGATGTCATCGGCCGTCAGGGTAACATCACCCTCGTTGACGTCTGTTTCGAACAGGGTCGCCATGCGCGCCTCGATCGTCTCGGGCAGGCGCCGGGTCACCAGGACTTTGGGTTTTGGGCTGGCCATATGGTTCCGGCTTGTGGCCCCTGATGGATGTGGAAAACCACGCCCTTCAGCGACCATTAAGGATCATGGGCTAGTGATAAGGCAATTCTGCACCATCTGCAAAGCCATGTTTGACCAGACCCCAGCCGGCGTCTTCCGTCGCACCTTCCAGTCCATTGTCGGCCCGATCATGGCGCTTGCGCTTGCCATGACGCTGTTGGTGCTGCCTGCTGTGGCGCAGTCGGCCAACCCTTCTGGCCTGCCGCTTCCCCGCTTTGCCTCGACCCGTTCGGAACCCATCAACATTCGCGTCGGGCCCGGCACCAAATACGAAGTTGCCTGGACCTATCTCAAATCGGGTGTGCCGGTGGAGATCGTGCAGGAGTTCGATACCTGGCGCAAAATCCGCGACGTCGACGGCGCCGAAGGCTGGGTGCACCAGAATCTGCTGTCCGGCACGCGGGTCGGCTATGCCGCGCCGCTGCAGGCCAATGGCGAAGTCGCGCTGCGCGCCAATGCCTCCGATGATGCGTCGCTGCGGGCGCGGCTGGGCGCCGGCTTCAAGGTGACGATCAAGGAATGCAATGGCGACTGGTGTGAAGTGACAGCCACCACCACCGATGCCAGCCAGCGCAGCGCCAATTACTCCGGCTACCTGCATCAGGAAGAACTCTGGGGCGTCTACCCCGACGAGGCGTTCGACTAGCTGAGCTCTGCCAGCGCATTGGCGGTCTGGCGCGCCACGCTTTCGCTGCGCCCAAGCCGGGGGCAGGTGGAGCACAGCTGGTCCGGCGTGATCAGGTAATCCAGGCAACAGCCCTTGCGCAGCACGATCAGCACGATCCGGCCGTCATGGGTCTTTTTCGCTTCAAGGGCGCCCTCGCCGCGCACGCCAAGCGCGTCCAGCCATAGATCGGCATAGGCCAGCACCTGCTCGGGCGAGAGATCTGGCCGCTTCTGGCTCAGCCATACCATCAGCCGCAAGATCCGGTCGGCCAAAAGGCGGCGCGCCGGCAGGGGCTTGAGGCGGACCAGGGCGTTGATTTCCGCAATCAGTTGCGCCGACAGCTGCGCCAGATGGGCCCCGGCCAGGGCAATCCCCGCTTCGGGGATCACAGCCGTCTGGGTGCCCGATGGCAGGCGGAAGCCGTCGACATAGATGCCGCGGCGCCGTTGGGTGAGCAGCGACAGATCGGGCAGGGCGCCATGCAGATGCCCAGCGATGACGGCCAGATAGGCCGGCTGCCAGATCACATTGGTATAGAGCCGCACCGCCCACAGTGCCGGCCCGGCCTGGGCATGGGTGGCCATCAGCGCACCATGCAGCTGGGCCATGAATTCAGTGTTGTCACCGCCCGGGCGATACCAGCCAGGCAGCGGCGCGCCCGGCTCGCCCTTCATGAACCCGGTCGTCTGGGCGGCAAGGGCCAATAGGCGCGTCGTGGCGACATCGGCATCGGTGGCGGAAAACAGGAAGGATCGGGCCATGGCGCGGGTTCTAGCGCCTGCGCGATGCGCTGAAAAGGCCGCCGGATTGATCCGGCGGCCCCAAACGTCAGACCTTGAGGATCTTGAAGCGATAGAGCAGGCCACCCAGGGCTCCACCAACCAGCGGCGCCACGATGAACAGCCAGAGTTGCGCCAGCGCCTGTCCACCCACCAGCACGGCCGGGCCGAAGCTGCGGGCCGGATTGACCGACACGCCGGTCACCTGAATGCCCACCAGATGGATGGCCACTAGGGTCAGCCCGATCGCCAGACCGGCCAGGTGCGGCGCGGCCCGTTCGCCGGTTGACCCCAGGATGACCGTGACAAAGATGGCCGTGAAGACGATTTCGAACAGCAGGGCTGCCTGCATGGAATATTCGCCCAGATAGCCCGGACCCCAGCCATTCTGCCCCAGGCTGGCCGTGCTGCCCACGATGGCTGCCAGGATCAGGGCGCCCACCAGCGCGCCGGCAAACTGGGCGAGCCAGTGCTGCAACATGCTCACCAGCCCCAGCCGGCCATCAATATAGAGGGCGAGGCTGACAGCCGGGTTGATATGGCAGCCCGAAATGGGCCCGATGGAATAGGCCATGGCGACGATCGCCAGGCCGAAGGCCAGCGAGATGCCGACCTGCCCGATGGCATCGCCACCCAATACGGCCGCACCGCAGCCAACCAGCACCAGCACTGCAGTGCCGATGAATTCTGCAATCAGTTTGTTCATAATAATGCTGAGCCCCCAGGACTTCCCAATCCACACCCCGAATCAGGTGTGGTCGCGGATAATCCTGTGGCAACTGGTCACAGACAAGTGATCGTCATGCTGCTGTCGTGTTTTATTATTGTGCAGCACGCGCGGCTTGAATGGTGGCGCGCACTGCCTCGGTATCGGTCACGGTCACTTCATATTCGCGCTCGATGGCCGTACCGCCCATGCCGACATGCGGATTGCGGAACGTCATGCCGCTCTTGAGCGTGGTCAGGGCGGCAAAGTGCATCTCGTCGACGCCCGTTGCCAAGCGCACCCCAGCGATATTGTCCGCATCAAGCGCACCGCAGGCCATGATGACGATGCGTCCATCGGCAATGGCCATGGTGTCCTTGAGGATATCCTGGCCTTCAATAGCCGTGTCGCGCTGGCCGCTGGTCAGCACACGATCAACGCCGGCGCGGATCAGCGCCTCTATAGCGGCGCGATAATCGGCAGTCATGTCAAAGGCGCGATGGCAGGTGACGGCCATGGGGCGCGCTGCCTCGACCAGCGTGCGCATGCGCGCTTCATCAATCTGCCCGTCGGCCGTCAGGCAGCCGATCACCACGCCGGCAATATTGCCCATGTCGCGCAGCGCCTTGATGTCTTCCACCATGCTGTTGAACTCGACCTCGGAATAAAGGAAGTCGCCGCCGCGCGGGCGGATAATCACATGGAATGGAATGGTCGCCACCCGGACGGCTTCGCGCACCACGCCCATGCTGGGCGTCAAGCCGCCCTCGATCAGGCTGGCGCAGAGCTCGACACGATCCGCCCCGGCGTTCTGGGCGGCGATGAGCCCATCGGTGCCTTCGACGCAGATTTCGATCTTGAACGGGTGCTGTCCCATGAGTGGTCTCCAATTGGTATTGTATTGGTAATAGCTGCGCGGCGCGGCGGCAAGCAGGTTTCGCAAACAGGGTGCTTGACTCATTGTTTTAGTGTGTTAGTTATGTAGCACACTAAATAGGCCCAGCACATGGATGACTTTCATACCAGCCAGCCCATCTTCCTGCAGATCCGCCAGCGGCTCGCGCAGATGATCCTGGCCGGCACCGTCGCCGAAGGCGATGCCTTGCCATCTGTCCGCCAGATTGCCGCCGATCTCTCGGTCAATCCGCTGACGGTCACCAAGGCGTTTGAGGCGCTTGTCGATATTGGCGTCGTCGAAAAACGAAGAGGATTGGGGATGTTCGTCACACCGGGCGGTCGCACCGAACTGCTGACACATGAGCGCGACAGTTTTCTCAAGCAGGAATGGCCGCGCATTCTGGGCCAGATCAGGGCCCTGGGCCTTGAGCCCGCCGATCTTCTCAAGACGCCGGCAAAGCCTGCCGGTGAAACCAGCCAGACCAGCAATGCCCAGGGGCAGCACCATGATTGAGCCGTCCACCACACCGCCATCGCCATCGCCATCACTCGAGCCGATCGTGTCGGCGCGCGGCCTGCGCAAGAGCTTTGGCCGCAAGGAAATCCTGCATGGGCTCGATTTCGATATTCCCGCCGGCCGCATCTATGGCCTGATCGGCCACAATGGCGCCGGCAAGACCACCGCCCTCAATGCCATGCTGGGCCTGACCAATTGCGAGGGCACCATCCGCGTGCTGGGTGAGGACCCTTTCGCCAAGCGCGCCCAGCTGATGGAGAATGTCGCCTTCATTTCCGATGTGGCCAGCCTGCCGCGCTTCCTGCGGGTGCGCGAGCTGTTTGCCCTGCTCACCAATATCCATCCCAATTTCAGCCAGGACAAGGCGCGCAGCTTCCTTGAAGGCACCGACATCAAGCCCGAAATGA
>JAHJOS010000359.1 GCA_018820005.1 Alphaproteobacteria bacterium
GGCAATTGTCGTCGGATCAGAGCTGTCGGGCAGCTTCCGACCCCGTTCTGGCCACTAAACGCTCCCACACGTATACCTGAAAGCGGACCTTGACCTGAGGCTTATTCATTGTGAGTTTGTGAAGCTTAAAGCATGGAGGATGACCGTGGATGGCACAAAGACGTGAATAGCCCCGCGTTCTGTAGACACCTTCGGGGTTAGGTTTGGTGCCGTTTCTCGAACTCGACGGGCGACAGCATGCCGTTGCGGACGTGTTTGCGGGTGGGGTTGTAGAACATCTCGATGTAATCGAACACATCCTGTCTGGCTTCGTCCCGAGTGCGATAGGTCCGTCGTCTGATCCTCTCGCGCTTGAGAAGGTTGAAGAAGCTTTCGGCCACAGCATTGTCATGGCAGTTGCCACGGCGGCTCATGGAGTGAACCAGATTGTGGTGCCGCAGGAAGCTGGCCCAGTCCATGCTGGTGAACTGGGAGCCCTGATCGGAATGGACCAGCACCGTGTTCTGTGGCTTGCGGCGCCAGACAGCCATGTGCAGGGCCTGAAGGACGACCTCACTGGTCTGCCGGCTTTGTAGTGACCAGCCGATGACGCGGCGCGAGAACAGGTCGATGACCACGGCCAGATAGGCAAAGCCCTCCATGGCCTTGATATAGGTGATGTCGGTCACCCAGGCGGTGTCCGGCGCATTGACGTCGAACTGACGAGCCAGGGTATTGTCGACCACCACAGATGGCTTGCCTCCATAGGCACCGGGCCGGCGCCGATAGCCGATCTGAGCCTTGATCCCGGCCAGTCTGGCCAGGCGCGCAACACGATTGGCGCAGCTGGTCTCACCCTGGTCCAGCAGATCGTCATGCAGCTTGCGGTAGCCATAGACCTTGCCGCTCTGCTTCCAGGCCTCTTCGATCAGCTCGGTCTGGCGAATGTCTTCCCGCGCCCTTTTGCTCAAAGGGCTTTTGAGCCACGCATAATACCCGCTGGGATGGATGGAAAGGCACCGGCACATGGTGCGCACACAGAACTGCTGGCGATGCTCGGCGACAAACGCGTACCTCACTTTGCATCCTTGGCGAAGTACACGGCCGCTTGTTTTAGGATGTCGCGCTCCTCAGTGACCCGCGCCAGTTCTCGCTTCAGCTGCCGGATCTCATCGGCCTGATCCCCACCCCTGGAAACATCCGATGCATATTTCTTGCGCCACTCGTAGAGCCGATGGGCACTCACCCCCAAACGCTGCGACACCGCCGAAACGGGATACCCCCGCTCGGTGATCTGACGCACCGCGTCCCGCTTGAACTCGTCGCTAAAATTGCCTCTGCCCATGTAGGCCTCCTTGCCTCAAAATTAGGGAAGAAGGCGTCTACAAATCTAGGGGCTATTCATTCCTTGCACCGAACGCACTGAGCTCATTGATCGCTTTTGGGCCCTTCGAGGGCACTTATTTGCTCTGGCAACGTCCTGCAGAGGGTTGGCGCAATGCCATTTCAAGGTTGCTGTGAAAGGCGTTGTTCAGGGGCGAAACATTTCTCGCCAAACGATGGCCGTTGGGTTGAACACCGGGGTGTTGCCATTCGGGCAATCGATCGTGCGATATTCAGCGCTTTATTCGAACGGGGCGCGTGACCATTATGGAATGGTGGGAGCCCCGAGCCATGACCTATGTAATCACCGAGACCTGTATCGACATCAAGGACGGCGCCTGCGCCTCGGTCTGTCCAGTCGACAGCATTTACGAGGGCGGGCGGATGTTTTACATCCACCCTGACGAGTGCATCAATTGCGGCCTTTGCCTGTCGGTCTGTCCGGTCGACGCCGTTGCCTGGGAAGGCGAGATTGCCGAAACGCAGAAAGGCTATATCGCGATAAACCGGGATTTCTTTGGTCCCGACGTCACCAATATGGGCTCGCCTGGCGGCTGGGAAAAATCGCGATCAACGGCGCTCGACCATCCCGTCGTGGCCGCTCACGAGCCCCAATCGGCGTAGTAGCGTCGGGTCGCCTCTACCAGTATGCGCACTCTGTCACGTTCCGCCA
>JAHJOS010000360.1 GCA_018820005.1 Alphaproteobacteria bacterium
CCGCGCATCATCACCTCGGAAACCAAGGCCGAGATGAAGCGCGTGCTGTACGACATCCAGTCGGGCAAGTTCACCTCGGACTGGATGCAGGAAATCAAGGCCGGTGGTTCGCGCTTCAAGGCGACCCGTCGCCTCGCCGACGAACACCAGATCGAGGCCGTCGGCGCGCAGCTGCGCGACATGATGCCCTGGATCAAGGCCGGTGCGCTGGTCAACAAGGAAAAGAACTAAGACTGAAACGCAAGGCGGCCGGGGGAAACCCCGGCCGTTTTCATTTGCCCATGCAGATCAGCCCAATTTCCCGCGTCGACATTACCCTGGTGCCCGGCTCCTGGCCGCTGCCAGCCCCCATACGGGCCGACGTGCCGGCGTTTTGGGCCGAGGCCATGGCGGCCAATCCCCATCTCTGGGACGGGCGGGTGCTGGGGCTGTCGCCGGTGGGCGACGGGCCAATCATCGATGCCCAGGGCGTGCTCCGTGCCGAGGCGCGAGAGGACGGCTACTCGTCCCTGATGACCTGGCGGCGGCATGGCTTTCCCGATTTCGGCCTGCGCCACGCCTTTGGCTGTGCGCTGATCGTTTCGTCCGATGGCGCGCTGATCTATGGCGTGATGGGCGGCGATACCGCCAATGCCGGCCGGGTCTATCCGCCGGGCGGTTCGCTGGAGCCCCGCGACGTGCGGCCGGACGGCAGCATTGATGTGCTCAACTGCATTGCCCTCGAACTGGACGAAGAAACCGGGCTGAATGTCGCCGAAGCGCGCCATGGCCAGCTCTATGCGGTCGAGCAGGGCACGCTGATCTCGCTAATCAAGGTGCTGCACTTCGCCGAGACGGCCGAGGCCCTGGTCGCGCGCATCCGCATCAATCTCGATGCCCAGGCGCATCGCGAACTGGCCGATGTCGTTGTTATCCGCAGCCATGCCGATGCTATCCGCCTCGGCGCCGTGCCCTACGCCCAGGCCGTGGCCGCGGCTTTCGAGTCCGGCAGCCTCAGCTGATCGGCCCTTTCTACCGCCCGGCGCTGGCACGATCACACTTGTGCGGCCAGCCTCGCTTGGTGCTTTCCTTAAACTGCTGTCACGACTAGACTTGGCTCGTCTCGACAAGTCCTGGCTTCTTCCATTCGTGGGTGACCAAAGACGATGACCAAGCGCATCTTCCGCCTGTATTTGATCAAGCCGTCCCACTACGACGATGACGGCTATGTCATCCAGTGGTGGCGTTCACCCATTCCATCCAATTCACTGGCGGCGGTCTATGGACTGGTGCGCGACTGTATTGATCGGCAAGTGCTTGGTCCAGATGTGCAATTTGATGTGCAGGTCATCGACGAGACCAATACCGAAGTGCATGTTGGCCGCATAGCGGCGCAGCTCGAGGCGGCCGATGTCGGCATGGTCATGCTGGTGGGCGTGCAGTCCAACCAGTTTCCGCGCGCGCTCGACATTGCCCGGCCGCTGCGGGCACGCGGCATCCAGGTGGGCATCGGCGGGTTCCATGTCTCGGGCGTGATCTCCATGCTCAATGGCGAGGACGACGGGTTCAAGGAAGCCCAGGCGCTGGGCATATCCCTCTTCGCCGGCGAGGCGGAGGGACGGCTCGAAGCCGTGCTCAGGGATGCCAATACGGGCACGCTGCAGCCGCTCTATAATTTCATGAATGACCTGCCGGGCATCGAGGACACGCCGGTGCCCTTCCTGCCGGCCAATCACGTCGGCAAGACGGCCTATAACCTGACCAGTTTCGATGCCGGGCGCGGCTGCCCCTATCAGTGCAGCTTCTGCACCATTATCAATGTGCAGGGCCGCAAGTCGCGCCGCCGCTCGCCCGATGATGTCGAAAAGATCGTGCGAGCCAATCTGGCCCAGGGCGTGCACCGCTTCTTCATCACCGATGACAATTTCGCCCGCAACAAGGACTGGGAAGCCATCCTCGACCGGCTCATCGCCCTGCGCGAGGGCGAGAAGCTCGATTTCAACTTCATCATCCAGGTCGATACGCTCTGCCATAAGATCGAGAATTTCGTCGAGAAATGCGCCCGGGCCGGGGTCAAGCGCGTCTTCATCGGGCTGGAAAACGTCAATCCGGCCAATCTGATGGGCGCCAAGAAGCGGCAGAACAAGATCACCGAATATCGCACCATGCTGCTGGCCTGGAAGGCGCAGCATGTCATCACCTATGCCGGCTATATCCTGGGGTTCCCCGGCGATACGCCCGAGCGCATTGCCCATGACATCGCGGTGATCCAGCGCGAACTGCCGGTGGATTTGCTGGAATTCTTCTTCCTCACCCCGCTGCCGGGCTCGGAAGATCACCAGACACTGCATCGATCCGGCGTGGCCATGGATGCCGATCTCAACCGCTATGATCTCAACCACGTCACCACTGCTCATCCGCTGATGAGCCGGGCCCAGTGGGAAAAGGTCTATGCCGATGCCTGGCTGCAATATTACACCCCCGCCCATGTCGAAACGATCATGCGGCGCGCCGCCGTCACCGGCATTTCCACCGCCAATATCCTGCTGCTGGTCACCTGGTTCGTCGGTTCGGTCACCATTGAAGGCGTCCATCCGCTCGAGGGCGGCGGGGTGCGGCGCAAATATCGCCATGCGCGCCGGCCTGAACTGGGGCTGGAGAGCCCGCTGGTGTTCTATCCACGCTATTGGGCCGAGACGGCGGGCAAGCTGGCACGCTGGGCCGCGCTCTATCTCAAGTTCGGCATGGTGCTGCGCCGCGTGGATAGGGACCCGGCCAAGGCCGACTATACCGATGTGGCGCTGACGCCGGTCAGCGCGCAGGAAGAGGCGCTCGAGATGTTCCAGTCCAGCGATGCCCAGGCCTGGCTCACGCAAGAAAAGCGGATCGACCGCGTGCGGCATGGGCAGACGGAGGCGGCGCCTCCCGCCTGAAAGGCATCACCACCCTTCTGGCGCGGCCGATCTTGGTCTAGAACCAATTCCAGTCAATGCGCAGAAGAGTCGTGAGGGTAAGATGAGCCTGCCGGAATTCCCCGTCGAGGGCGGCTGCCAGTGTGGCGCGGTGCGCTATCGGCTCAAGGCCAGTCCGCTCAGCGTTTATAATTGCCATTGCAAGGACTGCCAGCGGTTTTCGGGCGCGGCCTGGTCGATGTCGATGATCGTGCGTGATGCCGATTTCGAAGTCAGCGGCGCGGTCGATACCTACAATCGCCAGGCCGACAGCGGCAATGTCATTGCCATGCAGTTCTGCGCCCATTGCCATGGCTGGCTGTGGAACGATCCACCGGCGCCGGGGATCAAGGTCGTGCGGGCGGGAACGCTCGATGATCTCGATTGGGCGCCGCCGGTGGGCAATATCTGGACCGACAGCAAGGCAGCCTGGGTCGATATCGATCCTGCCCTCGTCAATTTCCCCAAAGGCGCAGTGGATCGTACGCCGCTGTTCGACGCCTGGACCGCACTAAACCACAAGGACGCATGAGCATGGCCGTGGCCGACGATATCGCACGCGTCAAGCAGCAGGAACTGGCGCTGGCGCTGCAGCATTTTGACGAGGACGTCGCCTTTGCCATCGGCTCGGCCATTCGCGCCCGGGCGCTGGCCGAAGGCATGGGCATCGTCATCGATATCAGCACCTGGGACCGGCAGATGTTCTTTGCCGCCACGGCCAATACCAGCGCCGACAATGCCGAATGGGTGCGGCGCAAGATCAATACCGTGCGGCGCTTTCAGCGTGCGAGCTATCGCATGGTGCTTGAGCGCGGCGAGGGGCCGTTTTCGCCACAGTCGGGCGCCGATCCCCGCGATTTCGTCATCGCCGGCGGCGGCTTTCCCATCCGGGTCAAGGGTGCCGGTATCATCGGGGCCCTGACCATTTCCGGCCTGCCGGGGCGCAGCGATCATGCCGTGGCCGTCGATGCGCTGTGTGACCACCTGGGTCTGTCGCGTGCCGATTTCGCCCTGCCTGCCGAATAGGGGCCAATTGTGAAGCTAAATTACCTGCTGCTTGATGTCTTCACCCGCGAACGCCTCAAGGGCAATCAACTGGCCGTCGTCACCAAGGCCGATGGGTTGCTCGACGGCGAGATGCAGGCGATCGCCCGCGAATTCAACCTCAGCGAGACCGTGTTCCTGCTCAAGCCCGAAGGCGAGCGCAACACGTCCGCCGTGCGCATCTTCACCCCGCATGAGGAACTGCCGTTTGCCGGCCATCCCACCATTGGGGCCGCCGTCGTGCTGGGGCTGCAGCGCAAGGCCAGCGCCGTGCGCATGGAAGAAAAGGTCGGGCTGATCACGGCGCTGTTCGACAAGGCCGATAAGCGCTCGGGTGAAGCCCGCTTCGCCCTGCCGCGGCTGCCGGCCCGTATCGCCGACCTCAATGACCGGTTGGGCATCGCCCAGGCGCTGGGTATCGAGGTCGATGAAATCGGCTGTGCGGGCTATCTGCCGGCGGTATTTTCGGCCGGTGTCACCTTTCATCTCGTGCCGGTGCGCGATGCGGCGGTTCTCCGGCGCATCACGGTCAATCGTGCGATATGGGACAAGGTGTTCCACCACGATCATACCTCGGCCTATGTGTTCACCCTGACGCCCGAAGAGGCCGACAATGATCTGGCGGCCCGCATGTTCGGCATGGGGGTGGGCGAGGACCCGGGCACCGGCTCGGCCGCCGCCGCGCTCATTGGGCTCTTGGCCGAACAGGCCCAGCTGGCCACCGGCCAGGCCGATTTCGTGTTGCGGCAGGGCGTGGAAATGGGGCGGCCGTGTCGCATCGCGCTGCAGTTTCGCAAGGAAGATGATGTGCTGGTGCATGGCAGCATCGGGGGCCATGCCGTGATCGTGGGTGAGGGCATTCTCGATCTGGGCGACTGAATGCACACCAAATATTCAGCTTTCCGGACTTGTGGGCTTGCACAGGGGACCCGATTGGCGCATTCTCATAGACAAATCAGGACTAATTCCATGCAGCGCAAGCGCGCCCAAGCCATTGCAGTCAGCCAGCGCGACGCCCTTCGGGTGCGTTTGACGGTTGCTGCCGGCATGCTGCTGCTGCCTGCCGCCCTGCTGCTCCTTCTTATCAGCCCCTGATCACCGGCAGCTCGTTAACACGAGCGGGTCGTCAGGGGATTGCGCCACACGCCGAACAGCAAATGTCCGGCCTCTGAGAGCTTTGCTCTGGGCCGATGATAGGAAAAATCTCAATGTCTGCCATCTCCGACTCCAATAAAGACCGCGTTTTCATTTTCGACACCACGCTGCGCGACGGCGAACAGTCGCCCGGCGCCACCATGACGCTCGAAGAAAAGCTGCAGGTCGTAGAAGCGCTCGACGAGATGGGCGTTGACATTATCGAGGCCGGCTTCCCCATCGCCTCCAATGGCGATTTCGAGGCCGTGGTGGCTGTGGCCAAGCAGGTCAAGCGCTCCACCGTGGCGGGTCTGGCCCGTGCCATCACCGCCGACATCGATCGGGCCGGTGAGGCCGTGCGCCATGCCCAGCGTGGCCGCATCCACACCTTCGTGTCCACCTCGCCCATTCACCTGGCCCACCAGATGAAAAAGACCGAGGACGAGGTCATCGAGATCATCGCCCGCACTGTCGCTCATGCCCGCAATTTGATCGACGATGTCGAATGGTCGGCCATGGACGCCACCCGCACGCCGCTGGAATTCCTCAAGCGCTGCGTCGAGGCCGCCATCAAGGCGGGCGCCACCACGATCAACCTGCCCGATACGGTTGGCTATGCCGTCCCCGACGAGCATGAAACCATGTTCCGCACCATCATCACTTCGGTGCCGGGCGCCGACAAGGCGATTTTCTCGGCCCATTGCCACAACGACCTCGGCCTGGCCGTCGCCAATTCGCTGGCCGCCGTGCGCGGTGGCGCCCGCCAGGTGGAATGCACCATCAATGGCCTGGGCGAGCGCGCCGGCAATGCCGCCCTCGAAGAAGTGGTGATGGCGCTGCGCACCCGCGCCGACGTCATGCCCTATCACACCGAGATCGAAACCACCCATCTGGCCCGCGCCAGCAAGATCGTTTCGGCAGCGGCCAATTTCCCGGTGCAGTACAACAAGGCCATCGTGGGCAAGAATGCTTTCGCCCATGAGAGCGGCATCCATCAGGATGGCATGCTCAAGAATGCCGAGACCTATGAGATCATGACGCCGGCCAGCGTCGGCATCAAGGAAACCACCCTGGTGATGGGCAAGCACTCCGGCCGCGCTGCGTTCAAGGATAAGCTCAAGGAACTGGGTTACGAGCTGGGCGAC
>JAHJOS010000361.1 GCA_018820005.1 Alphaproteobacteria bacterium
CCGATGCTGACCCGCTGGCGCTGTCCGCCCGACAGGGCGGCGGGCTTGCGGTCAAGGTAGTCGTCCAGCTTCAGGATCCGGCTCGCCTCGGCCACTTTGGCCGCGATTTCCGTTTTGGGATGGCCGTTCATCTTGAGCCCGAAGCCCATGTTTTCCGCCACCGTCATATGCGGATAAAGCGCATAGGACTGGAACACCATGGCTATGCCACGCTTGGGCGAGGGCACGTCATTGACCAGCATGCCCCCGATGGAGATGTCGCCGCCGCTGATCGGCTCGAGCCCGGCGATCATGCGCAACAGGGTGGACTTGCCGCAGCCCGAGGGCCCGACGAAGACGACGAACTCGCCCGATTTGATGTCGAGATCGACGCCGTGGACGACCTCGACATTGCCGTAGGATTTGCGGATTCCGCGCAGGGACACGTCAGCCATAGCAGGCTCCTCAGGTTTCGATCAGCAAGGTGGCGATTTCGAACGGCCGCAGCGCCAGCGTGACGCTATTGTCGGTCAGCTTGAGGGGCTTGTCGGGATGCTCCTCCATCAGATTGACCACGCGAACCGACTTCACCTTCATGCCGAAGGTGATGGTCGCGTTGGCGCGAATATTGGCGTGCTCGAACACGCGCAGCACCGCAGCATCGGAC
The DNA here is from genome assembly GCA_018820005.1 of Alphaproteobacteria bacterium. Lineage (GTDB taxonomy): Bacteria > Pseudomonadota > Alphaproteobacteria > Rhizobiales > Devosiaceae > Devosia. The sequence goes on from JAHJOS010000361.1 coordinate 647, forward strand.
TTCTCCGCCTTCTTGACGGTCTCAAGCGTCACATTATTGCAGTCCACCCGCGCGAAGCTGAAGCTGGGCAGTTCGGCGGCCAGTGCCTTGGCCGGCGCCAGTGCGCCGATGACGGCGACCGGATTGTTGAAGCGCTCGGCGGCGCGATGCACTTCCGCAAGATCGGTGACGCCATCGTGGACGAACAGGCCATAGCGGATGCGGTGGTGGCCGATGTCAGCCTGGGGATCGGGGAAAATCGAGCCGCGGACCAAGGTAAGGCGGACCGACTGTTCCAGGCAGTCATAGGCATATTTGCTGTCGTTGAGCAGGGCGACGCCGAAGTCGGTTTCGCTGAGGTCGACCCAACGGTGCATGGAGGCCTCGAAACGCGCCTTGTCCCAGCTGGTGTTGCGATGGGTCGGGCGCTTGACGTGACCAAACTGGATTTCCGAACGGATCTCGGAGGTGTTGAGATCGAACGGGAACTGGGCCTTGAGCACGGTGTGGCGCTCCTGCCAGTCGATGAAGGTGTCGAACTCCACCTGGCGCTCGCCGGCGACCAGGGAGATGATCTGCACCACCTTTGAGGCCTGGTAGCTGCGCTCGACCCGGATGGCGGCCCGATGCGGGCCGGTTTCGACCACCGTCACCGAAGACTTGCCGTCCGCCAGGGGCCAGAACTGCTCCTCGAAATAGCGGTCGATGTCCCAGGCATCCCACTCCATGGGCTTGTCTTCATAGGCGATAAGCCGATTGGCGCGGGCGCCGGCGGCCAGGGTCTCGCGCTGGCGCGTCTTGTTGAAGATCGAGGTGATCTCGCCCGAGGGGTCGAAGGTGAGCTTGAGCAGCTCGTTTTCGAGGTGGTTGGCCGAGACCGACAGGGGCGACTTGGCCTTGCCGCCATCGCCCTGCATCAGTTGCGCAGCTGTCCAGCCGAGCGGGGCAATCGCAGCGACGGGCGCGGCATAGCTGGTCTCGCCGGCAGCGCCGACGAGACGCTGCACCGGATGGTTGGCGCCAGCTGTGGCCAAAGCCGTGCCGGCGAGGCTTGCTTCGCTGCCCAGCACGACTAGGCCGGTGCGCTCCTGACCGGTGAAGTTGAACAGCCGCAGCTGGTCTGCGCCGGGCTTGGCAAATGCCTGAGCCGCATTGTGCCAGGGGCCATTGTGCGAGCTCAGGGTCGAGAAGATCTGGTCGTATTCGGCGTCGCTGTCGACATAGACCTCGGGGATCGAGGTGCCCGGCAGGATATCGTGGAACTGGTTGATGAGCACCAGCTCCCAGAACTGGGCGAGCACATCGACCGGATAGGCGGCGCCGGTCTGGGCCAGGGCCATCATGCCGAGGAATTCCAGTTCGCGCAGCTTGCGCTCGGCATTGCGGTTGTTGGCCTTGTTCTTGGCAACCGAAGTCAGCGTGCCGCGGTGATACTGCAGATAAAGTTCGCCGTTCCAGGTGGGGAAACGGGAATCGGGGGCGTCCATATGGGCGCCGAGGCGTTCGAGGAAGGGCACGATGCCTTCGAGCTTGACGCGGGGCGCGCCCGGTATGCCGCGTTCCAGACGAATGCCGCGCTCGATCATGCCGCGGGTGGGGCCGCCACCGCCGTCGCCATATCCATAGCTCATCACCACCTCGTCATGGGCGGCCTTGGGCTCGTAGCGCTTCCAGGCGCCCATGGTCTCGGACAC
>JAHJOS010000362.1 GCA_018820005.1 Alphaproteobacteria bacterium
CAACGCCGCGGTCAGCCGGCGCAATATTGGCGCCGCCCACCAGTCCGGTAATCCCCTTGCCGATCTGGGCCGGCGTATTGGGCATGGCCCGCACCACGCGATCAGTGCCCAGTTCGCGGCAAAGCCGCGCAATATCAATGCCGGCCGCAATAGAGATGGCGAGCGTATTGGGGCCCACCACCGGCTGCAGCGTCTGCATGACCTGATCGATGATCTGTGGCTTGACCGCCAGCACCAGCACATTGGGCATCAGCCCGCTGGCCTGGCTGTTCAGCGTCAGCCCATAGTCATCGGCCAGTTCACGCGCCGCCGGACCAGGCGCTGGATCAACCAGAATAAGATTGCTGGGCGACAGGCCCGCATCGAGCCAGCCACGCGCCAGGGCAAGGCCCATCTTGCCGGCGCCCACCAGCATGACGGGGCCAATGGCATTGAGATTGGCGCTCATGCTTCACCAACGGTTTCAAACATCACATGGCTGAGGGCATCGGCGGCAGTCTTGCCGGCCCAGACCACGAACTGGAAGGCCTGATAATAGAGATCGCAGCTATCGGTAGCCGAGCGAAGCAACGCTTCGCACTGCTGGGGCGACACCTCGGCGCCCCCGGTGAGCAGGTGCGAATTGCGGAACAGCACTACGCCTTCCTTGTTCCAGATGTCGAAATGGCCGATCCACAGCTGCTCGTTGATCAGGGAGATCAGCTGTTTGATCTCGGCACGACGGCCTTCGGGGACCTTCAGATCGAAGGCGCTGGCGATATGCAGGCTCTCGAGATCTTCCATCCAGTTGAACGAGACATGGTAGTCACTCCAGCCGCCGCGCACCGAGATGGAAATCTCGTCGGCATCCTGGCGCTCAAAGGTCCAATCGTTGATCGAGGCAATGTGCTCAATGATGTCCACCGGATGGACAATGCGATCGATCTCTACTTGGATGAGTGACATTGACGTCTTCTGTCCTGGAAACGCGTATTTGAATTCATGCAGCCCAGCGGGGCCGGCATTTGTCGGATACTCAGGGAACTCAATGCCCGCCCAAGGGCTTACGAATCGTCCTGATGTTTTGACCGTACACGTCCCCACTGATTCAGGGGACGCGACGCAGTCCAAGGACGGCAATCTCTTGTGGATGATGATCGGGGGGTGAGGGTTAACAGACTATTAACGGCAGGACAGTCTCAACCGGCCTTTTTGCGTCAAAACAGGCCAGTTGCGTCAACCCAGCCGGTCTGCAGTGCCTCTTTCCACGGGGCAAAGCCATTGGACAGCGCCTGTTCGCCCGCAGCCATGTGGTCATATTGAACCACGCGCAAATCGGTAAACCACTGCCCATTGCGCCGCTCGATAATGGCGTAGCGGGCATCGGGCGAGCCATGGGTGAGCTGCATGCCCACCGCGCCGGGGTTGATGATCTGCCGCCCGTCGCGCAGGCGGACGGAGCGCGCGATATGGGTGTGGCCACACAGCATGATGGGATAGTCGATGCCGCTGGCGGCCCGCATCACAGTATCTTCGGCCGGCAGGGTCATCTGCCGATCCTGATACCAGCCATCAACCCACGCCAGCGTGTCTGAAGTCGGCGTGCCGTGGCACAAGAAGACTTCGCCGTTGAACACAGCCGTCGCCGGCAAGGCGGCCAACCAGGCACGATGGGCCTGCTTCATCCGCATCAGCGCAAAGCGGTCGACCGGGTTGAGGCTTTTGTCAGGTGGATCGAGCAGCCAACGATCGTGGTTGCCCATGATGACGGGACCATCCAGCGCCATCAGGCGGTCAGCGGCACCGGCAGGGTCCATTGGCCCGCTGACGTGGTCGCCCAGGCACAGCGTGGCGTCGGCGCCCTGGCGGGCAATATCGGCCAGCACCGCATCAAGCGCCAGCGCATTGCCATGCACATCGGAGATGACGGCGAACCGCATCTCTACTTTGCTTTGGTGGTGCCGACCTTGAGCGCGGCCAGTTCCTGGCGCAGCGCATCGATCTCTTCGCCCTGAACCTGAACCAGCTCGCGCAGCGCGTCAAAATCCTCGCGCTTGACCAGATCCATGTCCACCACGAGGCGCTGAGCCTGCCCCTTGACCGCCGTCTCGACCTCGCGGCGCACGCCATCGGCAACGCCAGCGGCTTCATTCATGACACGGCCAAGCCCGTCAAATATCCTGTTGCTCTGGTTCATGGCACACCCCGTTTGGTTCAGCTTTTATCACATGATACTTAGGTGATGGCTGCTCACTTGACCAGAGTGGCCGAAGCGGCAATGGTCCGCCCGATTGCCGCAGGAGCCCGAGCGTGCCCTTTCCCGATATCAATCCGGTCGCCTTTGCCATCGGTCCGTTTGCCGTCCGCTGGTATGCGCTGGGCTATCTGTTCGGCGTCGGCCTGGGGGCAGCCTATGGCTATCGTCTGCTCGCTAATACAAGGCTGTGGCACAAGGGCGAGCCGCCGTTCAAGGCGCCCGACATCTGGGATTTCGCCTTCTGGACCATGCTGGCGATCGTCATCGGCGGCCGCACGGGATATGTGCTGTTTTACAACCTGCCGTTCTATCTGGCCAACCCAACCCAGATCATCAATACGCTCGATGGCGGCATGTCCTACCACGGCGGCATGATCGGGCTGATGCTCGCGGCGATCCTCTTTACCCGTTCCAAGCATGGCAATTGGCTGAGCGCGCTCGATCTGATCGCCTCGGTCAGCACCATCGGCATCTTTCTGGTGCGCATCGCCAATTTCATCAATGCCGAGCTCTATGGCGCGCCGACGGCCCTGCCCTGGGGCGTCATATTCCCCACCGACCCGGACCACGTACCACGCCACCCCAGCCAGCTTTATGAAGCAGCGCTCGAAGGCCTGCTGCTGTTCCTTGTTATCCGCGTCTTCACCCACGTGTTTTACAGCCTGCGGCGACCCGGCCTCGTGCCGGTATCTTCGGCATTGGCTATGGGCTCAGCCGCATTGCCGTCGAGTTCGTCCGCCTGCCCGATGAGCAGTTGGGCTATCTCTATGGCGGCTGGCTGACCATGGGCATGGTGCTGAGCCTGCCGCTGGTGCTGGGCGGGCTGGGCTTTGTGATCTATGCCATGACCAGAAAGCAGAACGCCCTGCGCCCCTGAGCGCGCCGCCGCCCCGCAGCGAGCTGAACATGATCGACACGACAATGACCGACCCGACCACGACCGAACTATCACCCAGCCTGCCCGAGCTGATCGACATGCAGATCCGCACCAGCGGACCCATGTCGATCGCCAGCTACATGGGCCTGTGTCTGACCCATCCCACCAAGGGCTACTACCGCAATATGGACCCGCTGGGGGCCGGCGGCGATTTCATCACCGCGCCCGAAATCAGCCAGATGTTCGGCGAGCTGATCGGCTTTTTCATCGTCAATCTCTGGCAGCAGATGGGGAGCCCCAAGGAGTTCACCCTGCTCGAACTGGGGCCCGGGCGCGGCACGTTGATGGCCGATGTCCTCAGGGTCGCCTGTCGTGCGGAGGGCTTTCGCGATGCGCTGGACTTGCGACTGTTCGAAACCAATCTGGCGCTGATCGCCGAACAGAACGCCCGGCTTGAAGCCTATGGCGCCAAATGGATCGACGCCTTTGACAAGGTGGGCCCCGGCCCGCTTCTGGTGGTTGCCAACGAATTTTTCGACGCCCTGCCGATCCGCCAGTTCGTCCGCGGCCAGGATGGCTGGCACGAGCGCATGGTGGGCACCAACAATGGTCGGCGCGTCTTCGGCCTCAACCCCACGCCGATCCCGGCGTCGGCCATGCCCGAAACACCGGCTGATGCCGAAATCAACGCCGTGCTCGAAGTGGGCCTGGCGAGCGGCGAAGTAATGAACCGTCTGGCGAGCACCATCTCCACCCAGGGCGGCGCGATCCTCGCGATCGACTATGGCTATGCCCGCACCCAGACTGGCGAAACCCTCCAGGGCGTGCGGCGGCACCAGTTTGCCGATGTGCTCGATGCCCCCGGCGAGGTCGATATCTCCGCCCATGTTGATTTCGAGGCGCTGGGCAATGTCGCAGCCGGCGCGGGCCTGACGGTGCAGCCCCTGGCCACGCAAGGGCAATTCCTCAACCGAATGGGTATCAATCAGCGCGCCAGCGCGCTGATTGCTGCCAATCCGCGCATGGCCGATGAGCTGGCCAGCGCCAAGGCGCGCCTGGTTGCGCCCGAGCAGATGGGCAATCTGTTCAAGGCCTTCTGCGCGGCCAGCCCCGGCCTGCAGCCACCGGGATTTGAATAATGACTGCACCCTTCGAGCAAAGCCCGGCGCTTGCTGCCGTCTCATCGGTGCGGCACGGTTTTTTTGGCCGTGAAGGCGGCGTGTCTTCAGGCGATTTCGCCAGCAACAACATGTCACTGACCGTCGGCGACGCGCCGGACTGGGTCGAGACCAACCGCGCGAGTGCGGCCGAGACGGTCGGCTATGGCCGCGACGACCTCTGCCTGGTCAGGCAGACCCATTCCACCATTGTACGCGTGCTGACCGAACGCCCCGGCGATGACGGGTTGCACGAAGCCGATGCCATCGTCTCGACGGTGCGGGGGCTGGCACTAGGCATATTGACCGCCGATTGCACCCCGGTGCTTTTTGTCGATCCGATGGCCGGCGTGATCGGGGCCGCCCATGCCGGCTGGCGCGGCGCCGTGGATGGCACCTGCACAGCAACGGTCAAGGCAATGGTTGAACTGGGTGCCGATCCAACCCGCATCATGGCGGCCATTGGCCCCACCATCAGCGGCGCCAATTATGAAGTCGGCGACAATTTCATGGATGACTTCATGGCGCTGCAGCCGGAGGGCTATCGTCACTTCTCACAAGCGCCGGGCGAGCGCACCCATTTCGATCTGCCCGGCTTTGTCGCGGCGCAACTGCAGAAGTCAGGCGTGGCGACAATCGAGCGCATCGGCGGCTGCACCTATGGCCAGCCCCACCGCTATTTTTCCCATCGCTACGCCACGCACCACCAGACCCGGACCGGGCGCCAGATCGCGATCATCGGGCTGACATAATTCTTTACCTATCGACCAATTGCGGCGTTGCGCCGCCGGGATGGACTCGCTAAAGCTGCCCGCGAAACTGGAAGGCCTTCATCCCCTCAAGGCCGGTTGAGACAGGATCGCGCCCATGAAGCTGGTGACCGGCAACTCCAACCGGGCCCTTGCCCAGGCTATTGCCAGCTATATTGAGCTCCCCCTGACGGACTGTACGGTCAAGCGCTTCGCGGACAAGGAAGTCTATGTCGAGGTGCATGAAAATGTACGCGGCGAAGACGTGTTCATCCTGCAGTCCA
>JAHJOS010000363.1 GCA_018820005.1 Alphaproteobacteria bacterium
CAAACCTGAGGTCCCTTGTTCAATGCCGGGATTCGGCATCCCCTCTTAGCATCGCCGGGGCCCGTGCAAAAGGCGCAGCCCGGCGTCTTCCAAGGCTAATTGCGGTGTCTCAGGTAGCCATCAGGTTCCAGCCACGCGAGAAAAACCGATCGAACAGCAGCAGCTGGGCAGCGCCACTACCGGCAGCCGATGCGCCGACGTGCCCACGAACAACTGGCGGCGGCCTGTGGGTTATGACCGGCAGCCGCTCCAGGTCTTGATTGGTCCGCGCAATGATGCGGTCAAGCAACGCGTCGGGCATCGGGCCGTCAAAGATGACCGCTTCGATATCGAGCACCGCCCGAACACTGGCGATGCCCTTGGCCAGAGCCAGAGCAGCCTGATCAACCCAGGGGCCGACAATATGGTCAATTGCTGCCCAGTCCCACTCGGAAGGCGCCGCTGCGGGCACGGCAATACCTTCTTCCTTGAGGGTGGCGCGCAGGGCATCGAGCGAGGCAACCATGTGGATAAACGTCGGCTCAGTAATGCCGTCGCAGATCATCAGCGAACCCAACTCAGCACTGCGGCAATCGCCTTCGGCAAACCCGCCGTCGATAACGATGCCTCCAGCAACAGCCGAGCCAAGCTGGAAATAGACAAAATCGCGCCGGCGCGGATGCGGCTGGGCAATCAGTTCAGCCCAAGTGGCGGCATGCCCATCGTTGAACCGCTGAACCTCGAGACCCGTGACCTCAGTCAGCCGCTTGGCTATGTCGATCTCACGCCAAAGGTCGACCTGCTCGGCCGGGGCGCCCAGCAGGTGGACCAGCTTTTCAAGGCCTGTTGGCGTTGCCAGGCCGATGCCAACCAGTTGCTGCTGAAGTTCTGGGCTCAGGGTCGCTCGCAATTGCTCGACTTCGGCGGCAACAACGGAAAACAATTTCTTGGCGTCGGGCCAGTCGTAGGTGCGGCGGACCGTGGTGGCTGTAACACCGGCCATATCGACAAGAATGACGTCGAAGTGGTGCCAGCCGATCTCAACACCGATTGCAAAAGCGCCCTTGGGATTGATGAACAAAGGCGTTGCCGGCTGACCGCGTCGCCCCCGAAGCACCTGGCCGCGCAGAACGAGCCCTCGCGATTCCAGCTCAGCGACAATACGCGACGTCGTCTGAGCCCCCAGGCCCGAGATCCGCGCGACATCTGCATTGGAGCTACCCGGCCCTATGGCGATCAACCCCAAGACGGCGCGCTCATTGGCGATGCGTACGCCAGACTGGGCGACACCCCGAGCAAGCGCCCCAATCACCAAATTCTCGGATTTTTTTTGCATGGACAACAACTTAATCGAGCACGGCAGGTGCAGGCAAGTGTGACTTGATAAATTCATTCGGCGGATATGGGAACGGAAAATTTACCCTGTTGCTGAACAATTGAAAGCATCCGCTCCATGGCCTTGGCCAATGCGGTTCGACCAAAAAATCGAGACGCACCAATGCGAGGGCCAGTCTGTATGGCGATGCAAGCTCACAGCAATAGCGCCGCCAGTGGACAGCTTTTGCTGATCGACCAGAACGATTCGCACGCCCGACTGGTTGCCGAAACGCTCTCGCAAAGTCTGGACCAATTGACGCAGATTACAGTTGTCGCCGGCGGCAGACCTGCAGCGGAGCTTTTGCGCGACCTACCCTACGATATCATTCTGGCCGATTTGGGTAGTCTTGGCGATCTGGCAGAACGCAGCGAAGATGCTGTCGGTCGCCTTGTGCGGCTGGCGCGCGGCGCTCTGGTGGTAGCCGTATCAGACGGCACTTCGGTCTCGGCCGCGGTGGGCGCAATGCGCGCTGGCGCGCATGACTATGTCGCCAAGCCAATCAATGGCCCGGCAATGGCGGCGCGGATCAGCGAGCTGGCCCTGCGCCATGGCAAGGATCGCACCTTGGGCATGGAAGCCCCCAGCGCGGCCGGATTGAGTGATTTTGCCGGATTCATCGGCGCCTCCAGCGCCATGCAATTTGTCTATGAACAGATTGGCCGGATTGCCCCCTCGTCGGCGCCAGTGTTCATCACGGGCGAAAGCGGCACAGGTAAGGAACTCTGCGCCGAGGCTTTGCACGCAAAAGGGCATCGGGCCGGCAAGCGACTGGTTGCCATTAACTGCGCGGCCATTCCGCGGGACCTTATGGAAAGCGAACTTTTCGGTGTCGCCCGGGGGGCTTTCACCGGCGCCCACGAGGATCGAAAGGGCGCCGCAGAACTGGCCGATGGGGGCACACTGTTCCTCGACGAAATCGGGGAAATGGATCTGTCCCTGCAATCGAAGCTGTTGCGTTTCCTCCAGACCGGCATGCTGAGCCGGGTGGGCGAAGCCGGCGTGCGCCGCGTGGACGTGCGGGTGATCTGCGCAACCAATCGCAATCCGATGCAGCTGATAGCCGACAAGAAATTCCGCGAGGACCTGTTCTATCGCCTGCATGTATTGCCCATCCACCTGCCCCCGCTCAGGCAAAGACCGACCGATATCATGGTGTTGGCACGGCACTTTCTGGCCCACTATGCCGCTGAGGAAAACAAGCGCTTCGCTGGCTATTCGCCCGAGGTCGCCTCGCAGCTCTCGGCCGCTGAATGGCCTGGCAATGTGCGCCAGCTGCAAAATCTGGTGCGCCGCCTGGTGGTGATGTTCGATGGTGGCGAAGTTACACGTCCCATGCTCAGCCAGGCCGACATCGAGGCCCAGGGTGGCGTCAGGCCAGCCGAACCAGAGGCCAGCCGCACCCGGCGCCCGGCTATCCTGCCGATGTGGCAGCAGGAGCAGCGCATTATCGAAGACGCGATCGCAAGCTTCGGGGGCAATGTTTCGCTGGCGGCAGCGGCGCTCGAAATCAGCCCCTCCACCATCTACCGAAAGCGCCAGGGCTGGGCCGATTTGGCCGCGACCGGATAATCACGACCTACTGCTGCCAAGGCCTGACGTGAGGCCGGCCTATTGCCGCTGGACAGACAGCGGAGACATAGCATGACAACCGGCCACGTATTCATCGGCACGAGCCTTGATGGCTTCATCGCCCGCAGGAGTCACGATATTTCGTGGTTGACGGCATATCCCACGCTCGGAGAGGACCACGGATTTGATGCCCATATGGCACGCATGGACGCGGTGGTCATGGGGCGCGGCACTTACGAGGCGATCAAGGACATTCGGCCCTGGTACTACACGCGACAGGTAGTGGTGCTGAGCGGTTCGCTCCTGCAGGACGATGTACCTGCGGAGATTTCCGACAAGGTCGAGATTCTGCAGGCAAGCCCGCAAGAGGCCATGGACAGTTTCGCCGCGCGCGGCTGGAGCCGCGTCTATGTGGACGGCGGCGCCGTCATCCAGTCCTTCCTACGCGCCGGGCTAATCGCAGATCTGGTCATCAGCCGCATCCCGGTCCTGATCGGCGACGGCATCGCCCTGTTTGGCGCCCTGGATGGGGATGTCATGCTTGACCACTTGGAAACCAAGGCGTTTGCCTCGGGTCTTGTCCAATCGGTTTACCGGGTCAGACGCTAGGGCGTATTGGCCTCGCGTGCCTTGACCCTGTCGAGCCCCAGATAATGCTCGCGCAGGATAACGGCGATGCCGGAGGCCACGATGATTGCCGCGCCGATCAACATGGCCGGGGTTGGCACTTCGGCGAACACCACCAGACCGATGATGATGGTCAGGATCACCGACACATATTCGAACGGCGCGATCACCGACATGTCGGCATAGCGGTAGCAGGATGTGAGCAGCAATTGCCCGACGCCGCCGGCAAAGCCGGCCGCGACCAGGAGCACCGCCTGTTCCGAGGTGGGCACAACCCAGCCGAAGGGGATGGTCAGCAGCGACAGCGCGGTGGCGCAGATGAAGAAGTAGATCACGATCGCCTCGGTGCGCTCGGTCTGGACCAGCTTGCGCACCTGCATCATGGCAAAGGCAGAAAAAATGGCGGCACCGAGCGCTGCTGCTGCTCCCAAAGTCGCGTCAGCCCCCACCGCTGCACCGCTGGAAAACAGCGTCAGTCGCGGCCAGAGAATAATGACGACACCGACCAGGCCGATCAGTACCGCTGTCCAGCGGAAGACATGAACGCGCTCTTTGAGCAGCACGGCACTGAAAACCACAATGAGCAAAGGCGAGGCATAGCTGATAGCTGTCGTCTCGGGCAGCGGCAGGCGCGTCAGTGCGAAAAAGCCCATCCCCATGGACGTGACGCCAATGAAAGCGCGCAGCACGTGACCGAGCGGGCGACTGGTGTAAAGCGCCACGCGCAACTGCCGGCGCCAGGCGAGATAGGCCACCACGGGCAGGATGGCAAAAAAGCAGCGGAAGAACACGAGTTCTCCCGCCGGGATTGTTTTTGTTGCCTTGAGGCAGGTCGCCATTACCACGAAGGCGCAGACCGACAAGACCTTCAGTACAATGCCGCGCAGGGGCCCGCTGGCGGAAGGAGCCGAACGGTCAGGGGCGGCAGTCGTAGGGCTGGTCACAGTCAACTCATCGCTGGGATAAAGGCGACGGCGGACGCGAAATCAAGCGCGTCTGGCCATTAGCGGCTGGCGGACTGTTCCAGCTTTTCCTTGGCGATACGAGCAGTGGCGAAAGCCTTGTGCTCGGGGCCAACGGCGCTACCGGTCTTGATAACCTTGCCGGTGGAGTCATGGATTTCCCAATGCCAGTTTGCATTGGGGCCACTGCCGCCCTTGAGGCGCAGCTTGATCTGAAGGGTGTTTTCCTGGGTCATGATTGCCTTATGGCCTAGCTTGGCTCGCTACGAAAGGGGGCGTGGAAAAAATCCCACGCCGACACCCACCATTCTAGCGGTGGAGTGGTCGGCTTATAGCACAGCGGCCTGGCTAGACTTCGGAGTAGCGGATTTCTATCCGGTCACCCCAGAATGCCAGGTAGTCACGGATCGGCTCAACCAAAGGGCATGGGTCGGGGTAATACCAGACCTGGTCAACGCCGGTGGCTGTCAGGGTCTTGATGGTGCAGTACCAGGCCTCGCCCTTGTAGGGACAGGTGGTGCGTGTCTCGGTTTCTTCTAGAACGCCGGGCTGGACGGCGTCCCGCGGAAAGTAGACGCGGCGCGGGCAACCGGGCTCGTCCAGGTGCAAGGCATTGGTGGAACTCGCAATCTCTGCATCATCGAATATGACGTGCACGCGGCCCGCCACAGGGCTGATTTTGATATCCTTGTCGAGACATTGCCGTGTCATGTGATCCTGCCATTGGCTAGTGAAAGGGCGATGTTACCGCCGCCTTGTGCACAAACTGAGGCGAGCCGACCTTGACTTGCGAGGGGCCCGGCCATATATCCCCGACAGCTGATTAGCACTCACTATAGACGAGTGCTAACGGCACCCGAAATTGCATTGAAACTGCTGCCACCAAGGAGCAAATCATGGGCTTCCGTCCTCTGCACGACCGCGTGGTCGTCCGTCGCCTCGACGGCGAAGAAAAGACCAAGGGTGGGATCATCATCCCCGATACCGCCAAGGAAAAGCCCTCCGAGGGCGTCATCGTCTCGGTTGGCCCTGGCGCCCGCGACGAAAATGGCAAGATCAACGCGCTTGACGTCAAGGCTGGCGATCGCGTGCTGTTCGGCAAGTGGAGCGGCACTGAGGTCAAGCTCAATGGCGAAGACCTGCTGATCATGAAGGAAAGCGACATCATGGGCATCGTCGAGGCCTAAAAGGTCCTGCGATCCCATCCGTCCCACCCCTACCCAAGGAGCGCCTCACATGGCTGCTAAAGAAGTAAAGTTCTCCACCGATGCCCGCGACAAGATGCTGCGCGGCGTCAATATCCTGGCCAATGCGGTCAAGGTAACGCTTGGCCCCAAGGGCCGCAACGTCGTGATCGAAAAGTCGTTCGGTGCTCCGCGCATCACCAAGGACGGCGTGTCCGTTGCCAAGGAAATCGAGCTGGAAGACAAGTTCGAAAACCTGGGCGCGCAGCTGCTGCGTTCGGTTGCTTCCAAGACCAATGATGTTGCCGGCGACGGCACCACCACGGCCACCGTTCTGGGCCAGGCTATCGTTGTCGAGGGCGTCAAGGCTGATGCC
>JAHJOS010000364.1 GCA_018820005.1 Alphaproteobacteria bacterium
CATCGGCCCAGATCGATATTTTGCGCCAGTCCATGAACGTCCGTCCAGGACACGAATGGGACAAGTTCGAGGGGCTCGACAATCCCGCCGAGATCGAGCGCTTCCTGGCCTCCGTGCCCTTCAACACCGCCGAGAGCCGCCGCCTCACCTCGCCCGCCGTCGCCACCATCGGTCCCCAGTTTGTTGGCACTGGCGCCACCTCGACCCAGACCGCCTTCGGCAAGATCCTCGACGCCATCGCCAAGACCGATAGCGATCTGGCCCGCCGCATCATCACCACCTCGCCCGACGTCACCGTCTCGACCAATCTGGGCACCTGGGTCAATCGGCGCAATCTCTACGCCAAGCGCGACATGGTCGATGTGTTCCAGAAGGAATCTATCCCCAGTGCACAGAAATGGCGCTTCACCCCCGAGGGGCAACACCTCGAACTCGGCATTGCCGAGATGAACCTTTTCCTTGCCCTCGGCGCCGCCGGCCTCAGCCATTCGCTGTTTGGCGAACGCCTGCTGCCCATCGGCACGCTCTATGATCCCTTCATTTCGCGCGGCCTCGATGCGCTCAACTATGCCTGCTATCAGGATGCGCGCTTCTTGCTGGTCGCAACGCCCTCGGGCGTTTCGCTGGCCGGCGAAGGCGGGGCGCACCAGTCCATCGCCTCCCCGCTGATCGGCATGTCGCAGGATGGCCTCGCCAGCTTCGAGCCGGCCTTTGCAGATGAGCTCTCCATCATCATGGATTGGGGCTTCGACTATATGCAGCGCTCCGGCGATGCCCGCCCCGATCTGGCCGATTGGCCGCGCGACGTCACCGGCGGCTCGGTATATCTGCGCCTCTCCACCCGCAGCATCGAGCAGCCCCCGCGCACCCCCGACCCGGCCCTCACCGACGGCATCATCCGCGGCGCCTATTGGCTCAATCCGCCGACCCCGCAATGCGAGGTGGTCATCGCCTATCAGGGCGTGCTGGCCAGCGAGGCCATCGCTGCAGCTGCGGCCATTGGTGGCGACCGGCGCAACGTCGCTGTGCTCGCCATCACTTCTGCCGATCGCCTCAACGCCGGCTGGCATGGCGCGCAACGCGCGCGCCTCCACGGCGACACCGCCGCCCGCAGCCATATCGAAACTCTGCTCGCCGATATCCCGGCCCGCGCCGGTCTCGTCACCGCCATCGATGCCCATCCGGCCACGCTGGGCTGGCTCGGCAGCGTTCTGGGCCACCGCACCATCACGCTGGGCGTCGAGCACTTCGGCCAGACCGGCACCGTCAACGATCTCTACGCCCATTTCGGCATCGACGCGGCGGCCATCCAGGTGGCAGCGCAAAGCCTCATGGCCGGACGGCACTAGGCCCGCCCTGCTCAGTTTCTAGCCTATTTACACGTGAGCTCAAGATATGTGCAATCTGTCCACGGCCGCCTTGCCAAGCGCGATTGGATTTGTCAGACATATGTCATTGGGCAGATTTCGAGGGAAGTCGTGCCGTCGGACGCAGCAGCGCGCTGCGGGGGAAACGACCGGTCGCCAATGGCGACTGCAAGACGCGGGAACGTCACATAACTGACTCTGCAAGGAGGGAGTCTACCATGAATGCACTCGTCAAGATCGCAGGGGCGCTGGCAGTCGCAACAGCGCTGACCCTACCGGCGCTGGCCCAAACCACTATCGTGGCGCCTGGCCAGTCCACCACCGGCACCTATATGGACTACATGAAGACGGTCTATGACCGTGCCACCTTTGCCGAACTGCTGCAGGTGCCGATTGCCACCTTCGACAAGGAGTTCGAGCTCACCCCCATGGCCGCTGAAAGCTGGTCTCAGTCCGAAGATGGCCTGACCTGGACCTTCAAGCTGCGCCCGGGCCTGGTCTGGTCCGATGGCGAGCCGCTGACGGCCACCGACTACGTCTTTGCCCTGCAGCGCGCTGCCACCGGCGGCTATGACTTCGCCTGGTACTGGGATTTTGCCGGCGGCATCAAGGGCTGGAAGGAAGTCACCGAAGGCACCGCCGATGTCTCGACCCTGGGGCTGAAGGCCGTTGATGACCTCACCATCGAAGTCACCACCGTCGCCCCCAAGCCCTATCTGCCGTCCGTCACCAGCCTCTGGTACCCCGTGCCCAAGCATGTGGTCGACAAGCTCGGCGACGACTGGGCCCTCAATGTGGACACCATTGTCTCCTCCGGCCCCTTCGACCTGGAGAGCTGGGAAAAGTCCAACAACTCGGTCGTGCTGACCAAGTCGGACACCTACACCGGTCCCTGGCAGGCCCAGATCGACCGCCTCGAAGTCGATCCCAGCCTGGGCGCTCCTGAAGTCGGCCTGCCCGCCTTCCTGGCTGGCGATTCCGACTATTCCTTCCTCAATACCGGCCAGGTGCCAGTCGCAACCCAGCGCTTCCCCGATGGCATCCGCAAGAACGCCGTCTTTGCTACCTCCTACATCTCATACGATCTGGACTCGGCGCCCTTCAACGACGTCAATGTCCGCCGCGCCTTCTATTACGCGGTCGATCGCGCCGAACTGACCTCGACCGTTCTCAAGGACATCGCCATCCCGGCCGGTTCCATCCTGCCGCCCGGCTACCCTGGCTACAATCCTGACATCGCTGCCGAAGCCGTCTTCGATCCCGAAAAGGCCAAGCAGTTCATGGCCGACGCTGGCTTCCCCAATGGCGAAGGCTTCCCGGAGATCGAGATCTGGTACCGTGAGGAAGGCGGCTACAATGGCGCCATCGTGCCCGCCATGGCGCAATACCTGCAGGCCGAGTTCAAGGACGTTCTGGGTATCACCATGAACATCCGCGTTCTGCCCGGTGCCGACTGGATGGATGGGATGCGCAACAAGAAGAACAACATCTTCATTGCGCCCTATGAGTACGACTACCTCGATCCGTCCAACTTCTACGGCATCTTCTTCAATGGCGGCCGCCACGGCTACCATATCCCTGAATATGATGCCCTCGTCGCCAAGGCCGACTCCGAGAGCGATTGGGACACCCGCTACAAGCTCTATGCCGAGGCCGAGCAGATCATGATCGACCAGGGCCTCATCGTGCCGCTGGTGCATCCGATCACCATCGCCGTCATCTCCGACACGCTCGGTGGCGATGCCTCTACGCCCAACAAGCTGGGCTTCACCTCGCTCGATCGCCTGGGTCACTACTTCTTCACGCACCTGACCAAGCAGTAATCCCGTCCGAGCCAAGCGCTCCCTGGTACCCCAAGGCCAGGGAGCGCCCAATCCACCACAGGGCCAGTTCATGCCACTTGTCGAAATCGAAGACCTCAAGGTCAGTTTCAGCCAGTATGGCGGCCAGGTCGACGCAGTCCGTGGCGTCAGCTTCACGGTCAACGAGGGCGAAAGCTTGGGCATTGTCGGCGAGTCCGGCTCCGGCAAATCGGTCAGCTGCAGCGCCCTGCTGCGCCTGTTGCCCGCCACCGCCCGCATTTCAGCCAAGGCCATCCGCCTCGACGGCATCGATGTGCTCAAGGCCAGTAAGGAAGATCTGGTACGCCTGCGTGGCCGCGCCGCTGCCATGATC
>JAHJOS010000365.1 GCA_018820005.1 Alphaproteobacteria bacterium
CACTGTCCGGATTGCCAACCCGGCTCAATGCCACTTACGGCTTGGGCCGGACTTAACTCGCGGCCTCCATCTGCACTCCGAAGTGGGCTGCGAGGCCTGCGGCGCCCGTCGGCGTGATGTGGAGCGCTCGGCTGCCCGGCACTAGCTCGATCCACTTTAAGGCAAGCAGTCGGTTCAGCAGGGCCGTTCCGACGCGGCCTGCGAGGTGGTGGCGGCGCTCGCTCCAGTCAAGGCAGGCTCGACATAGGGGCCGGTGGTTTCTGCCTGGCTCCCCCAGTTCGGCGCCAAAGGCTTCTAAAAACTTCATTCCCGCGGGTGTCATAGTGGCCGTGCCGTCCGTGATCTCCACATTGCCGCAGGTCTGCATCGAGTCCGCAAGAGCCAAGCCGAGTCGGCCAGCGATATGGTCGTAACAGGTGCGGGCCTTGCGCAGTGCCTCGTCCTTGGGGCCGGGCCGGTGATAGCGGCGCGGGCCGGCCGTGGCAGCGATCGACAGCAATTCCATCGTCTGCGCGATTTCGGGCGATATCAGGCGGTAATATCGGTGCCTCCCCTGTTTTTCGACGGCGACGACCTCCGCATCGACCAGCCTGGTGAGGTGGCCGCTTGCGGTCTGGGCGGTGACGCCAGCAGCGTGGGCGAGCTCCCCTGCTGTAAGGGCGATGCCGGCCATTAACGCCGACAGAATATTGGCGCGTGCTGGATCTGCAATGAGTGCGGCGACACCAGCGATGGTGTTGCCCGAAACCATGTTTGTCATGCGTGCAACTTAGGACGGTTCGTGCCTGCCGTCAGCACCCGACACTTCGCTCAGCGCCGAAGCATCCAGCATTGCAACGGTGCCTAGCGTGGGTCATATCCGTTCAGAACTAGATGCAAAGGTATCGCAATCGAGCTCAAACGGCAGCGCTTGAGCTAAACGCAGCGAAAGGCCTCAGATGTTGGATGGATTGTCGCCCTGGCTACCCGGCTTCGCCGCCGCTTATGCGATCCAGGCAGTCGCGGTCGCCTCGCCGGGTCCAAGTGTCGCTCTGTTACTCGGGCTGGGTTTATCACAGGGGCGAGCTTCCGCTCTCGCTGCGTCGTTGGGCATTGCGGTCGGCGCCGCCGGCCTTGCGTTGGCCACGACACAAGGTCTGGGCCTGTTGATGTTGCAGGTGGCTTGGTTGGCCGCTGTGATCCGGGTCGCCGGAGCCTGCTATTTGTTGTGGCTGGCGATCAAGGCTTGGCGTCGAGCACTGTCCCCACCGACGATTGAGATCGGTTCGCGAACTCATGCAGGAGGCCTTGTGCGATCCTTCGGCACTGGCCTCACTTTGCAGTTGACCAACCCAAAGGCCATCATCTTTTGGTTGGCTATCGCTGCGGTTGGAGCCACCCAAAACGCCCCAGCGGGGATAGTCACGCTTTTCGTGGCGGGTGCCTTCACCTTGTCTTTGGCCGGGCACGTGATCTATGCGGTGCTCCTTTCATCGCGCCCCTTCCGGTTCGCCTATGACCGAGCCCGGCGATGGATCGAGGCAGGCGTAGGGACCTGCTTAGCGTGGTTTGCCTTTCGCCTCGCGACTGAGAGGATCTGAACCATCTGGTGTACCGCGTTGCACGATGGGCGGTCCCAAACGTTTTCATCTATTGACGAGGATGCGCGTCAGCAACGGCGCAGAGGTGTGAGCTGGATTTGCGATGCTCTTGGAAGCTGAGGACAGACATTTCGAATGGATGGTTGGAGGCTCAACGCCCGAAAGTGGTTTGCGCCTGCCGGAAGACGGCGTAGACACTCCATCGGTTCTGCAGCTAGTGCGACGCATGGCAGTGGCCGTGCGGGCCACTTACGGGGCTGGCTGCTGGATGATCGTGGCGGATGGCATGGTGGTCGGCCTCTGCAGTTACAAAGGCCCCCCAGACCTGAATGGCGTGGTCGAGATCGGCTACGGGGTCGCCCCCAGTTGCAGGCAACGCGGTTACGCCACACGTGCCGTCGCGCACCTACTCACGGTCGCAGCACGGGACAGCTCCATCCGGAGCATGGTGGCCGAGACAACGACTGAAAACTTGGCATCGCAGCGCGTTCTTGAACGCAACGGATTTGTCAGGGGGAGCAAGCGGATCGACCCCGAAGACGGCGAAGTCGTCCTTTGGCGACG
>JAHJOS010000044.1 GCA_018820005.1 Alphaproteobacteria bacterium
GCCACAAGCTGCTCACTGATCATCCCGGCTGCGCCGAGGCACTGGCAAAGTATCGCATCAATCCGGGCAATGTGGGCTTCAAGGCCAAGCGGGACACGCAGTTTTCAACGCTGATTGAGCTGGCGCTGAAATACGACAAGCCGGTGCGCATCGGGGTGAACTGGGGGTCGCTCGACGAAGAGTTGCTGACCAAGCTGAT
Organism: Alphaproteobacteria bacterium; assembly: GCA_018820005.1. GTDB lineage: Bacteria > Pseudomonadota > Alphaproteobacteria > Rhizobiales > Devosiaceae > Devosia. The sequence continues at coordinate 200 of JAHJOS010000044.1, forward strand.
GGACGAGAACGCTGAGGCTGGTTCGCCGCTAGGCGCCGCCGCTGTGCAGCGCGAGGCGATTATCCAGTCGGCGCTGCTGAGTGCTCAGCGGGCCGAGGAAATCGGTCTGGGGCGTGACAAGATTATCCTGTCCACCAAGGTCTCGGACGTGCAGCATCTGATCGCTGTCTATCAGGACCTGGGGGCGCGCTGCGATTATGCGCTGCATCTGGGACTGACAGAAGCAGGCATGGGCACCAAGGGCGTGGTGGCATCCTCGGCCGCGCTGGGCATTCTGCTGCAGCAGGGCATTGGCGATACCATCCGCATTTCCCTGACCCCCGAGCCGGGCGGCGATCGGACGACCGAGGTCAAGGTGGCGCAGGAGCTGCTGCAGACCATGGGGTTCCGCCAGTTTGTGCCCGTAGTGGCGGCTTGCCCCGGTTGCGGGCGGACAACGTCGACGACCTTCCAGAGCCTGGCCAAGGACATCGAGAACCATCTTTCGAGCTCGATGCCGGAATGGAAAGAGCGCTTTCCGGGGGTGGAGACGCTCTCGGTGGCGGTGATGGGCTGCATCGTCAACGGCCCAGGCGAATCCAAGCACGCCAATATCGGCATCTCGCTGCCGGGCACCGGGGAATCGCCGGCGGCGCCCGTGTTCGTGGATGGCCAGAAGGTGGCGACGCTGCGTGGCGCCGATGTGGCCGAGCAGTTCAAGGCCATGGTGGCCGACTATATCGAGAACAAGTTTGGCACGGGGCCACGCCAGGCGGCGCAATAGGCGGTTCAGCCTTCGGTGATGCGATCGCGGCCGGCGGTCTTGCTGGCGTAGAGCAGCCGATCGGCGCGCTGATAGACTTCCATGAGGCTTTCGCCCGGGCCTGGCATGGTGGCGCCAATGCTGATGTTGACGCCCTTGGCGCCTGGCTTGGGTGGCGTGGTGGCCGCGATGCGGTCGCGCAGGGCTTCAAGGACGGGTCGGGCACGGTCCATATCGCTGCCATAGAGCAGCAGGGCAAATTCTTCGCCCCCCAGGCGGGTGGCCATATCCATGGGACGGCGCGCGGCATTGCGGATGGCATCGGCCACCACGCACAGGGCATCATCGCCCGCGGCATGGCCAAAATTATCGTTGAACAGCTTGAAGTGATCGATATCGATCATGGCCAGCACGACGGGCTCGTCATTGCGGGCGGCGTGGGAAATGGCGGCGTTGGCATGGCGATGGAACAGACGGCGATTGGCCAGATCGGTCAGCGGATCGAACTGGGCCTGGCGGGCATACATGCCGGTGAGCAGAAACTGGCGGCGATGGGCCAGCTCGCGCATGTAGCCGCCGATGCTGCCCACTGGCACGGCCATGGCGAGCACAAAGACGAGACCGAACTGACCGGTACGGCTTGTATCGTTCAGCAGCACGACGCCGGCGATCGCAGCGGCAACAACGGGCACCAGCGAGGCCAGCAGAGCGCGCGAAAACACCAGGCCCAACGGGAGGAAAGCCGCCATGACAACCACGACAAGCGCGGGCTCGGCGGCCGGGATGCCGTGCGATTTGTAGATGATGGCATTGATGGCAGCGACAGATGCCACGAGGCAGTAAACGCTCAGTGCGGTGATGCCGAGGGGCATGCGGAACCGCAGCTGGGCGGCCATCAGAATGGCAATGGCGATCAGCGTGACCCCTCTGCCGCTGATGAGGAACCAGAGGTCGGCGCCTTCAACGCCCTTGTTGAAGACATCGAGCCGGACGAAATCGAAGACGACGAAGGCGGCCCAGATCACCAGGGTCACGCCGCCACTGAGCAGCGCTGCGGGGCGCTGCTCAGTGGCGAGCGCCTGGCGGTATTCGGCTTCGAGCGGCGGGTCGAAACGGAGCGAGCTGAAACCCTTGGCGAATTGACGCTCGTAGAGCTCCTCATTGGTGGGCTGAGCGGGCGCTGACGCATGGTTGGTCGAGGCTAGCAAGACGGTTCGATCTCCCTCGCCTACCACTAGACCGTTAGGCGTGCGCAAGTATAACGGCAGGCAATTGCGAAGGTATGAATGCGGCCTGTCAGGCTGGCGGGGTACAGGCGTCGACCCATTTGTCGCCGCACAGGGCCGCCAGGCGGGGCAGGTCGAGGCGGACCGAAGCATGGGTGTCGCCGCCGGCCGGGATCACCACATCATAGATGCGCAGCGAGCTATCAAGAAAAATGGGCAGCGCTGCCGGCAGGCCGAAGGGACAGACGCCGCCCACCTTGTGGCTGGTCAGCTGCTCGACGTCCTCGGCACCCAGCATGCGCGGCCGTCCGCCAAAGGCTGCCTTGGCCTTGTGGTTGTCGAGGCGGGCATCGCCGCGCGTTACCAGCAACACGACCTCATCGCGGATGCGGATGCACAGCGTCTTGGCGATCTGACCGGGTTCCACCCCATGGACGGCGGCGGCAAGATCGACCGTGGCAGTTGAGTTTTCGGTGACCTCGACGGTCAGATCGGGGGCGCGGGCGGCCAGGTCGGCCTGGACGGATTGAAGGCTCATGAAAATCCTCTCAGAACAGGCGCGCGAGACGGTCCTGGAAATCTTCGCGCGTCTTGTAGTGCACCGGCGCCTTGAGGGCGCGGCGCATGAAATCGGGATCGATCTCGCGCACGCCATCGAGCGCCATCATCTCGGCAACGGTAATGCGTTCGCCCTCGAAGGGCTCGTGCAGCACGGGTTCGCCGACATGAAAGGCGCCCGGCTTGATGACACGGCAATAGGCGCCGGGGCGGCCGGCCTTGTGGAAGCGCCTGATGAAGCCGGCATCGCCCATGCGGGCGGCAAATACCATGCAGGGCGTGCGATGGGAGGTGACCTCGAGCACGACTTCATCGATGATGAAGCGATCCCCGATCGCCACGGCGCGGCCCTCGACGCCGGCGATGGTGAGGTTTTCCCCGAACAGGCCCGGTTCGGGCTTGTCGCCGAGCTGGCTGGCCCACCAGTCATAATCATCGGCGAAATAGATATAGACCGCCTGATCCTTGCCGCCGTGGTGCCGGCGATCAAGGATGGCATCACCCTCAAGGCCCTCGCGGGTGACGGTGACTTCGGTATCGACCGGACGCTTGTAAATGCCGGTCTGGGCGCTCTTGCCCGGTATGGGCTCGGGCTGACCGATATTGATGCTGGCGAGAATGGCCATGGCTCAGTGCTCCCGGCTGGCGAAATAACGGGCGGTGGCGCGCAGGCCATCGGCACGGGGGCCAAAAGTGCGCAGGGCCGATAGCGCCGTGTTGACGGTATCGGCCAGATGTTGGCGGGCAGCCTCGATGCCCAGGGTTGCGACCAGGGTCTGCTTGCCGAGTGCCGCGTCCTTGCCGGCGGCCTTGCCCAGGGTGGCGGCCGTCGCTGTGACGTCAAGGATGTCATCGGCAAGCTGGAAAGCGCGCCCCGCGGCCTCGGCATAGGCAGTCAAAGCGGAGAGGGCGCGGGCATCGGCGCCACCGAGCAGGGCGCCCATGCGCACGCTGGCGCGGATCAAGGCGCCAGTTTTCATGGCCTGCATGGTGGCGATGTCAGCGGCAGACAGATTGCCTTTTTCGCCCTCGATATCGCGCATCTGGCCACCCACCATGCCGCCGCCGCCGGCGCCGCGGGTCAGCTCGGTCACCAGGGCAATGCGCACGGCGGCATCGGGGTGGCATTGCGGATCGGCGAGCAATTCGAAGGCGTGGGTGAGCAAGGCATCGCCGGCCAGAATGGCGGTGGCATCGTCATATGCCCTGTGCACGGTGGGACGGCCACGGCGCAGGTCGTCATTGTCCATAGCAGGCAGATCGTCGTGGATCAGCGAATAGCAATGGATCATTTCGACAGCGAGGCCGGCGTCGAGCGAGCTGGCGGCGGGGATGTTGAAAATGGCAGCGGCCTGGCGCACCAGGAGGGGCCGCAGGCGCTTGCCGCCTTCGAGGCTGCCATGGCGCATGGCGGCGACCAGACGCTCGGGAGCGGGGCCCGGGCCGGACAGGCGGGCAGCGCTCAGTCGACCGCCAAGGGCGGTTTCGACAGCGGCAGCGCAATCGGTCATGTCGGCAGAAAAATCATACATGCCCCGTTGCTAGCCTTTCGGCCGGCGGGCGGCAAGGTGGCTGCAGCGCTGCTTATTTCGTCCGGCACCAGGGCGCGCCGACGGGAGGCCCGCCGTGGCGTGGGACGCCAGGCCGCCATGGCGTGGACGCCAGGCTGGCCATGGCGAGCGCGCCAGGCCGCCATGGCATGGGACGCCAGGCTGGAATCGCGGGCAGTGCTCGTCTAAACGAGGGCATGGCACGACGAAAATCCAAGGGTATCTGGCGGCTTATCCGCGGCCTGGGCATGGCGCTGGCGCTGGTCGTGGCCATTCCGGTGGTGCTGACGCCGCTCTATCTGTTCATCGATCCGATTTCGGTGCCGATGATCGAGCGCTATGTCACCGGCCGTCCGGTGGACCGGCAATGGCGCGATATTGCTGGTATCTCCGACCGGCTCAAGGCGAGCGTGGTGCTGTCGGAAGACGGGCAGTTCTGCCGCCATTGGGGGGTTGACCTGGGCGCGCTGCGCGACGAGGTCGAGCGCTATATGGCGGGGGAGGATGCGCGGGGCGCCTCGACCATCACCATGCAGGTAGCGCGCAATCTGTTCCTGTGGAACGGGCAGAGCGTGGTGCGCAAGGCGCTCGAGGTGCCGCTGGCGCTCTATGTCGATCTGGTGCTGCCCAAGCGGCGCATCATGGAGATTTATCTCAATATTGCCGAATGGGGCCCCGAGGGGCAGTTTGGCGTGGTGGCGGGGGCCGAACGGGCCTTTGGAACGTCGCCGGCCACGCTGGACTGGCGGCGGGCAACTCTATTGGTGACGGCGCTGCCCAACCCGATGCTGCGCCTGCCGGGGCGGCCATCGGCGGGGATGGAGCGGATTGCCGGGGTGATCGAGCAGCGGGTGCACCAATATGGTGAGCGCGCCGTCTGCGTGGGCGAGGGCGGGCGATTGGCGCTGTAACGTCGTGGTTTTACCCCGCCACGCCAGAGGGCAACAAACCCCCTAGCCAAGCCCCCGGACATGCTCTATAGGAACCGCCAATCCCCTACAGAGTTAAGTCTCTGGGCCGCTCTGGCGGCGCAATGATATTGAATTCGGAGTACCGACCATGGCAGTGCCAAAACGAAAGACCTCGCCGATGAAGCGCGGCTTCCGCCGCTCGGCCGACGCTCTTGCTTCCTCGTCCTATGTCGAAGACAAGGACAGCGGTGAGCTGCGCCGCCCGCACCACGTTGACCTGAAGACCGGCATGTACCGCGGTCGTCAGATCCTTGCGGCCAAGAAGTAGTCGAAAGACGGGCAGCGCCATGCGCGCCGTTCTGATATGCAAGCGGTCGGCCCTGTAACGGGGTCGGCCGTTTTTCTTTGCTTCCCTCCCTTACTGCCCGCCGCGATCTGGAGCGGCCCATTTTCCCGGAGACTGCCATGACGACCCGCGTAGAATCGGACACCATGGGCACCATCAATGTGCCCGCCGACAAATACTACGGAGCGCAGACAGCCCGAAGCCTGGCCAATTTCGACATTGGCGGGGAAAAGATGCCCAAGGAAATCATCACCGCCTTTGGCGTGCTCAAGAAGGCCGCGGCGCTGGCCAACCACAAGCTGGGCCTGCTCGATGTTGCCACGCGCGACCTGATCGTGACGGCCGCCGACGAAGTGATATCAGGCAAGCTGGATGGTCATTTCCCGTTGGTGGTGTGGCAGACCGGCTCGGGCACGCAATCGAACATGAACGTCAACGAGGTGATCTCCAACCGCGGCATCGAGCTGGCGGGTGGCACGATGGGTAGCAAAAAGCCCGTGCACCCCAATGACCATGTCAATATGAGCCAATCGTCCAACGACACCTATCCCACGGCCATGCACATCGCCGCTGTCGAGGCGCTGGAGAATTATCTGTTCGAGCGTGTGGCCCTGCTGCGCGATACGCTGGCGGCCAAGGCCGAAGCCTATATGGATGTGGTCAAGATCGGTCGCACGCATCTGCAGGACGCGACGCCACTGACACTGGGTCAGGAAATCTCGGGCTGGGTGGCCCAGATCGACTATGCCGTTTCGGCCATCAAGGTGACGCTGCCCCAGCTCAAGGAACTGGCGCTGGGTGGCACGGCCGTCGGCACGGGGCTCAATGCCCATCCCGACTATGCCGTGGCCGTGGCCAAGGAAATCGCCACGCTGACCGGGCATGATTTCGTCACCGGGCCCAACAAGTTTGCGCTGCTGGCCGGGCACGATGCCTTCGTGGGCACTTCGGGCGCGCTCAAGCAGCTGGCTGTGGCCTTCATGAAGATCGCCAATGACGTGCGCTGGCTGGCCTCGGGCCCTCGCTCGGGCCTGGGCGAAATCACCATTCCGGAAAATGAGCCGGGCAGCTCGATCATGCCGGGCAAGGTCAATCCGACGCAGTCGGAAGCCATGACCATGGTGGTGGCGCAGGTGACGGGCAATGACGCTGCCATTGGTTTCGCCGCGAGCCAGGGCAATTTCGAGCTCAACGTGTTCAAGCCGGTGATCGCCTATAATTTCCTGCAGTCGGTGCGGCTGCTGGCCGATGCGGCCAAGAGCTTCAACGACAATTGCGCCGTGGGCATCGAACCCGACCGCGCGCGCATCAAGGAGCTGGTCGACAAGTCGCTGATGCTGGTGACCGCGCTCAACCGCAAGATTGGCTACGATAACGCGGCCAAGATCGCCAAGACCGCGCACAAGAACGGCACCACGCTGCGCGAGACCGCCATCGCGCTGGGCCTGCTGACCGGCGAAGAATTCGACGCCGAGGTCAAGCCCGAGCAGATGGTGGGGCCGCTCAAGCTCAAGAAGTAGGGCTTTGGGGGTGTTCGCTTCCCGCTGAGACAGGGCGGGCCCATCTCCGCAAGAGGAGAAGGGCCCTGAGCTTTGCCGACAGATTGAGGCTGGACTAGCCCTTAACTGCTGCCTCGATGGCGGCGATGTCGATCTTTTTCATGTTCATCATGGCTTCGAAGGCGCGCTTACCGGCGGCGCCGCCGGTCTGCATGGCCTCGGACAGGGCGCGCGGGGTGATCTGCCAGGAGATGCCCCATTTGTCCCTGCACCAGCCGCACATGCTTTCCTGCCCGCCATTGCCGACGATGGCGTCCCAATAGCGATCGGTTTCGGCCTGATCCTCGGTGGCGATCTGGAAGGAAAAGGCTTCCGAATGAGTGAAGGCGGGACCACCGTTGAGCCCCAGGCAGGGAATGCCCATGACGGTAAACTCCACTGTCAGTACCGCGCCGGCCTTGGTTGAAGGATTGTCGCTGGGGGCACGATGGACGCCCGTGACCTTGGTATCGGGGAACAGGCCCGCATAGAAATTTGCGGCCTCTTCGGCTTCGGTATTGTACCAGATGCAGATGGTGTTTTTGGCGTTTGCCATGAAAGCCTCCTTTTGGCGGGCCACGCGCCGCCCTTTTGCGCCGGGATCATCGGGCGCCTGCCTTACGTCGAGCGGCACCAGCCGGTTTGGACAGGCTAGACCGAATTTTCTGATGTGGCGCGCCTCTTCCGCGCGCCGTCAAGCTCTGGCATGGTGCGGCCAAGGCATCGGAGGCCCTGAAATGACCGAAACCGTCATCATGCCGACCAACAGAACCCCGCGCGGGCGCAGCGCGTTTATTCCGCCCATGCTGGCGGTGCCGTTCGTGCTCTACAACCTGGTGGTGTTCATCTTTTTCGGCGCCAATCCGGTGAACTGGGGCGCGGGGCTGTTTTCCATCCCCATGCCCTCGGGCATGCCCTGGGCGGTCTCGGCGGGCGATTTCATCCTCGTGGTGGGCATCGTGTGCCTGTTTATCGAGGTCCTTAAATCCACCAATACGGGGCGCGGCTCGATTGTCGAGCACATGCTCTCGATGGCGCTGTTCGTGGTGTTCCTGGTGGAGTTCCTCTTGGTTGGCGCCGCGTCCAGTTCGGTGTTTTTCCTGCTCATGGTGATGAGCCTGATCGATGTGGTGGCGGGCTTTACGGTCTCGATCACCAGCGCGGGGCGTGATGTGACGATGAACTGAGGGGCGGCCGGGATTTCAATTCGACTGAGTGGCGGGCTCCAGTGCCAATCAGCTCATGATCTGGTTTGTGGCCGATGCTTTTCAAACCGCGCATCCCGGTTGGCCACATCGGGCATGCGCTCCCAGCCTAAGCGTTCGTAGAAGCCGGCTGCGCGCGACGTGCCGTCGGTATGCAGCCAGATCGAAGAATGCCGATCGAACAGGAAGGCTTCCGCGCGTTCCATGAGCCGGCGTCCGATGCCTTGCCCCGCCCACTCCGGGCGGACGAAGGCCGCGAACACGCAGGCATCGGCGGCGTCAGCCACCGAGAAGCCGATGACCCGGCCTCCATCAACGGCAACCCAGATGCAGGGCTGCTCGCCAAGCATCTGGCTGATCGTCTCGCTGGTGATGCCCAGCTCGGCCATCTGCGCGACCGAAAGATGGTTCTCGCGCACGCTGGTGCGAACCTCAAAGATTGCGGGGATGTCGGCTTCGGTGGCGTCGCGAATGGTGATTGTCATGTCAAACGGATCGCTCGGAGTGGTCGAAATGCGACTACTCGTTGGATTTTTTTGGCGCTGGGTGCTCGGCAACCCAATAGCGCCAGGCAAAAGCCCACCTCAAGCCACCACGGTCTTGCGATACCCCATGGGCATGCGCTTGACGGCGACGCGGGCTGCATCGGCATAGGCTGTTGCGGCGCCCTGGGGGGTGCTGCGGCGGCGGGCGCGTTGGGGGGGCATATTATCGCGTGCGGCGAGCAATTGGCTGACAAAGGCGGCGCCGGGCTGGCTGCGGTGCAGCGAAGGTCGGGGGCGTGCAGCCTCAAGCGTCATGGGCAAACCGGACCGGGGTGTATCAAAATCGCTCATACTGGCCTCGCCTGTGTCAGGGTGGGTCAGGCTGTTTCAAAATGAAACACTTAGACTGACGCCATGCCCGTTACGGTGCAATCGCTGTGCCAGATGGTAATGATTTGTTAACGATTTGCGAAGCCAAACGGTGGCGTAGTTAACCGCTGTCGCGTGGTTGTGACTGCTGCCGGGGTGGTGGAGACAGACAAAAGCCGGCGCAGGGAGATGCGCCGGCTGAGTGTGTCTGGTGATTAGCCCGACGTGGGCTAGCGGCTAGAAATTGTCCTTGGCCTTGCGGATGGCGGCGAAGACCTCGCCGGGCGCGGCGCCCTCAAGCCCGAAATGGCGGGCGATGCCCGCGTCATCGGCGCGCATGAAGGGATTGGCGGCCTTGTCTTCACCCAGGGCGAAGGGAATGGTGGGCTTGCCGGCAGCGCGCAGGGCATCCACTTCGGCGGCGCGCTTCTGCAAAGCGGCGTTGTCAGGATCGACCGAGAGGGCGAATTTGGCATTGCTGGCGGTATATTCATGGCCGCAATAGACCAGGGTATCGTCGGGGAAGCCGCGCATCAGCTTGACGCAGTCCCACATGGGGCCGGGGGTGCCTTCAAACATGCGGCCGACGCCGAGCGAGAACAGGGCATCGGCGCTGAACAAATGCCTGTTGAGCGCATCGTGGAAGACGATGTGGCCCAGGGTGTGGCCGGGGGTGTCGTAGATATCAAAGACGGTTTCGCCCAGGGTCACGGTATCGCCGCCGCCGACCAGCACGTCGAGATCGGCGATCTTGTCGGCTTCGGCCCGGGGGCCGACGACGCGGGCACCGAACTCGGCCTTGAGCGCGGGAATGGCTTCGACGTGATCGATATGGTGATGGGTGATGAAGATGTCGGTCAGATCCCAGCCGCGGGCGGCCAGGGCAGCCTTGATGGCGCCGGCTTCGGGGGCATCGATGGCGGCCGTGCGACCGGTGGCGGTATCATGCACCAGATAGCCGTAATTGTCGCTCCGGGCGGGAAACACATCAATGATTACGCTCAAGGCACTACTCCGGGGTGACAGGCTGGTTGAAAGCTAGGAAGCCCGACCTGACATGACAAGGCGGTATTAGACAAGTCCGGCAGAAACCGGCAGAGTTGGACCATGACCGCCGACGTCCACCGCCTGATCGGGTTTTATCGCACGCCGCTGGGCCGCATTTCGCGGGCGCTGGTGCGTGAGCAGGTTATGACGCTGGCCGGCGATGTGAGCGGCAAACGCGTGCTGGGGCTGGGGTTTGCCACGCCCTATCTGCGCTTTTGCCTGGAGCCGGCCGAGCGGGTGCTGGCCTTTATGCCGGCCCGGCAGGGGGCATCGGCCTGGCCGCGCGAGGGGCCCTCGCACACGGTGTTGTGCGATCCGCTCGAAATGCCGCTGACCGATGCGGCGATCGACCTGACCATTGCCATCCATGCCATGGAGCATGTGGCCGACGCCGAAGAGCTGATGCGCGAACTCTGGCGCATCACCGCGCCCAATGGGCATCTGATTCTGGTGGTGCCACGGCGGCGCGGGATCTGGGCACAACGCGACAATACGCCATTCGGGCAGGGCAATCCCTATTCAGGCGGGCAGCTGGACAAATTGCTGCGCGACTACAGCTTTGTGCCCGAGGCCTGGCGCGACGGATTGTTCCTGCCGCCGGTGCATAGCGGGCTGGTGCTGAAATCGGCACGGATCTTTGAAACGCTGGGGCGGCTGCTGGGTCCGGCGATGAGCGGGGTGATCTGCGTGCGGGCCCGCAAGGAGGCTTTTCCCGCGGTGCCGCGACGGCGGCGCGAGGAGCGATTCGTGCGGGTGCCGGGCATGAGCGCGGCCACGGCAAGGCAGGGCTGAGCGGCCCCGAACCGTGCCGGATTGGCACAGTGGGGCCAACGTTGGAGCCCAAGGCTTAACCAAGCGATCAAAGCGGGAACGAACAGGGGGCGAATCGAGCCAGCGTCCCCGATGCGGCTTTGTTCACGGCCAGATGTGGTGTGTGGCGCAGGGCCGCACACAAGCGCGGCGGCCGGGTGGTGCACCGGGGCCGGAACGGAGCGAAACCCGTTCAGATTGATGAACAAGCGGTTAAATTGCAGCCGTTTTGGTCAGGTGTTGACGGGGCCTTGCGCGCGCCGGCCCGACGTTTTGTGACCCCGTTAACCAATGGCAGCAGGCACAGCGGGCACTGGCGGGGCGCAAATTGTCAAAACAGCTGTTGACCGTCCCGAAGCGGGACGATGCTGCTTGGTCGATCAACGAAATAGTATTTTTGGATCAGGCCCTTAACGCGGGCCAGACAGAGCTGACGCTCAGGAACGCATCGAGGTCAAAACCATGGACAGATCGCCCATGCTGGTGCCCAGGAGCACGCGATAGGGGATGAAATAGCCCGTCTCGCCCAGCGGCGCATACCAGATGATGATGCGGTCGTTATCGGCCAGGTAATTGGTGATGTCAGAGGTGGTGAAATGGCCCGAGACGGGCTTGTAGGACACCGAGCAGAGGACCACGGGGCCCTGATAGCCCGTGCGGGTGGAGGTTGCGTCATCGGTGCCGGCAAAGCGCATGTCGATATTGAAGCGTTCAACGCCGGTGAAAATGCCCAGCTTGCGCTGGCAGAGGCTTTTGTCGAGCGCGTTGCCGCGCAGCAGGAAGGCGGTGAGGAAATCGGTGACGCCGGTGAGATGGCGGCGCTCGAGGGGGACGCGGTCGTAATTGTCCAGAATGGGCGGCTCGACCTTGAAGGTGCCGACATTGCCACCCGCGTAAGTGACGTCGATCTTGAACTCATCGCCATTGGCGCGGGTCTCAAGGCCAAAGGTGCGGGCCACCAGCTGCGTGCCCGAAGAAGAGCCTTCGGTGCTGGCCTTGGCGGTGCCGCTGGCGACCACGGCGCCCATGCCCGCCACATTGGCGGAGAGATCGACATTATAGCGGCTGCCATCGTCCTTGAGCTTGATGTCCATGGTGGCAATATTGATGCCGCCCAGGGACAGGATATAGCTGGCACTGGCATCAACTTCTGCAGCAGCGACGGGCAGGCTCGCCAGCATAAGCAGCGCGGCGAGGGGAGCGAAACGAAACTGGGTCAAGGTCGGGCGTCTCTGCAGTTGCTGGCACGAATCAGTGAATTGATCGAAGGTGCCGTGCTGATAGGGCCTGCGCAAGGCGCTCGCACGGGATTGACGCGTCCATTGTCTTGACGTCGCCCGGCTCTTTGTCTAAAGAGGCCCAAGATTTCAGGACAAGATAGGCCCGCTGCGGGGCTCGATCCCCGCGCTAGAGGCCTTTTGCAACAGGATACATGACCATGGCACGTCGCTGTGAACTCACCGGCAAGGGCGTTTTGGTTGGCAACAACGTTTCGCACGCTCTCAATCGCACCCGTCGCCGGTTCCTCCCGAACCTGCTGAACGTGACGCTGATTTCGGAGGCGCTGAACCGCCCCGTCAAGCTGCGCATCACTGCCTACGCGCTGCGTTCGGTCGAGCACCGCGGTGGCCTTGACGCCTTCCTGCTCAAGCAGAGCGACGACACGCTGTCCACGCTCGCTCAGGGCATCAAGAAGGAAGTTCGCGCCGCTCTCGCTGCCTAAGCGAAACGGTCGAACAGACAAATTAGCCGCGTAGGGAGTTTCTCTGCGCGGTTTTTCTTTTGCGCCAATCTCGGCGCAACCCCGCTCCGGTCTGATGCCGGCTGGCGGCTTTTTAGAGGTGCATTCTGATGCTAGCTCGCTTTATCGCGGCCGCAGCCGCCATGGTCGTTGTTGTCGCGGCCTCCAATATTCTGGTGCTTTATCCGCTGCAGGTGCAGCTGGGGTCGGTCAATCTGGCTGATCTTCTGACCTGGGGCGCCTTCACCTTTCCCTTCGCGTTCCTGATCACGGACCTGACCAACCGCTTTGATGGCGCGCGCAATGCGCGGCTGGTGGTGCTGGCCGGCTTTGCAGTGGGCCTGGGGCTGTCGTTCTATCTGAGCTTTCATGGGCTACCCTGGAGCGCTGATGGCGGCGCAGCGACCACGCAGCGCATCGCGCTGGCGTCAGCTTCGGCATTTCTTGTCGGGCAGTTGCTCGATATAGCGGTGTTTTCGCGCCTGCGCGCCAGCAAGGCCTGGTTCCTGCCGCCGCTGGCGGGTTCGCTCTTCGGCTCGCTGATCGATACGACGATCTTTTTTACGGTGGCCTTTGCGCCGGCGCTGGCGGGCGTGGACGCGCTGTTCGGCCTGGCGGATGGTTCGCTGGGCTTTCCCGCGCCCTGGCTTGGCGTTGGGCCCGAAGTGCCGCTGTGGATCTCGCTGGCCTCGGGCGACTTTGCCGTCAAGTTCCTGGCGGCGCTATTGCTGCTGGCGCCCTACCGCGCGTTGATGGGGCGGTTGATGCCGCTGCCGCCGCTGGGCGCTCGGGCCTAGGCCCACCACA
>JAHJOS010000045.1 GCA_018820005.1 Alphaproteobacteria bacterium
GATCTGGTCTCGCCCGAGGTACTCGAACTGGCCCGCCGTGAAGCCAAGCGGATGCTCGTGGGCAAGCGCGCAGCGCGCGACAGCTGCAAGCAGGAGGACATCAACGCCACGATGCTGGCGCTGGCGCGAGCGGGCAAACATGTGGTTCGCCTCAAATCGGGCGACCCGATGATCTTTGGCCGCGCCGGCGAGGAGATCGCGATGCTGGAAGCCAATGGAATTGCCGTTTCGGTAGTCCCCGGCGTCACGGCGGCACTGGCGCTGGCCAGTCGGCTGGGTGTCTCGCTCACCCATCGTGATCACGCCCAATCGGTGCGCTTCGTCACCGGCCACTCCCGCCAGGGCGCCCTGCCGACAACGATGAACTGGCAGGCCTTGGCCGATCCCGCCACCACCAGCGTCTACTACATGAGCAGGCGCACTCTCCCAGGGATCGTCGCCGAACTCACGACCAAGGGCATGGACCCCAATACCCCCGCCATCATAGCCGGCAGCATCGGTCGCGCCGACGAGCAAATCTGGCGCGGTTCACTGGCAGAGAGCGTCACGGCGGTGCTGGCATTTCCACTGGCGGCACCAACCATATTTGCGGTTGGCGACGCGCTGCGGCAGACGGTTGCGGTTGCCGAGGTGGAAACAAGGGCACCAGTCGAACGGCTCAGCGCCTGACTTTGCTCGCATTGGCCCAACGGCCGTCGCACCAAGCCGACGCGATGGGGGCGACCTCATCTCGTCAAGTCCTGTAGGCAGCAAGGCCTGGTTATGGCACGACTCGATGCAGGCTGTGGATGGTGGCAGGCGGTCTCGCAGTTGAGGGCTGCTGCATCTGGTATGGCAGCGCTCGGCGGTGCATGGTGACCTCCATTCTTTGGGAGAGTCTTGCCATGCCGTTTCCAGACCTGATCCAGCCCGAGTTGGGCGCCTATGTCAGTTCAGTGGCGACGCCGCCTGATTTTGCAGCGTTCTGGGAGGCTACTATTGCCGAGGCGCGCGCCATTGGGGGCGCCGTCAGCTTTGAGCCCGTTGCGAGCAGTCTTCGCACCCTCGAGGCATTTGATGTGACATTCCCCGGCTTTGGCGGCCATCCCGTCAAGGGCTGGCTGGTGTTGCCAACCCAGCGCAGCGGCAAGCTGCCGCTGGTGGTGCAATATGTCGGCTATGGTGGCGGGCGGGGCTTTGCGCATGAGCAGCTGCATTGGGCTTCCTCGGGCTATGCCTATTTCCGCATGGATACCCGCGGGCAGGGCAGCGGCTGGAGCACGGGCGCGACGGCGGACCCGGTTGGCTCGACGGCCTCGCTGCCGGGCGTAATGACCAAGGGTGTGCTGGACAAGGCCGATTACTATTACCGCCGGGTGTTTACCGATGGCGTGCGGGCGATCGATGCGCTGGTGACCCACGAGGCGATCGATGCCGGGCGCATTGCGGTGTGTGGCGGCAGCCAGGGCGGCGGCATTGCGCTGGCGGTGGCGGGCATCGATAATCGTGTGACAGCGGCGATGCCGGATGTGCCGTTCCTGTGCGATTTTCCGCGGGCGGTGCAGACGGCCGGGCGCGACCCCTATGGCGAGATCGTGCGCTTTCTGTCCCAGCATCGGGACAAGAAGGCTCAAGTGTTTGAAACACTGCGCTATTTCGACGGCGTCTGCTTTGCACGCCAGGCCAAGGCGGCCACCCTGTTCTCGGTGGCGGTGATGGACGACATCTGTCCGCCCTCGACGGTCTATGGCGCGTTCAATGCCTATGCCGGCGCGGACAAGAGCATTGTCGAATATGAATTCAACAATCACGAGGGCGGCGGGCCGTTCCAGGAGCGAGCGCAGATGGAATGGCTGGGCGCCCGTTTCAAACCCTAGGGAAAAGCAAAGTGGGCTCTTGTCTGGCGCAAGAAATGCAAATATTGCATTAGTGAGACACGAGAACCGACATGGCCCCGCAGAAGCGCGCAAATCAGGCTGATATTGCTGAACGATTGGGCGTTTCGGTGAGCACCGTGTCGCGGGCACTGGCCAATGAGATCGGCATCAGCGAGGTGGTGCGGCGCGACGTGCAGCGAATGGCGCGTGCGCTGGGTTACAAATCCAAGCACATTACTGGCGTGACCGCTGGCGACAAGCGCGCTGTGGCGCTGGTGCCGCTGGGTAGCGCGACGAGCGGGCTCTCGGGTTTTTATTTCAGCATTGTCGAGGGCATGCGGCAGCAGGCGGCAGAGGCCGGGATAGTGCTGGACGTGCGATTGATCAATGAACGCATGGTAACGCTCGACCTGATCCGCAAGCAGATCGACCAGGCCGACGCCGGCGGGCTGCTTCTGGCCGGAATCGACCCCTGGGACGAGCTGACGCAATGGTGCGCCGAGGCGGCGATCCCGGTGGTGCTGGTCAATGGCAGCGACCCGCAAATGCGCTTCAGTTCGGTGTCGCCGGACAATTTCTACGGCGCCTATCTGGCGACGCAGCGCCTGCTCGATGCCGGGCATCGGCGCATCCTGCACTATACGCATCGCTATCGTCCGACTATCCTGCAGCGGCAGCGCGGCTTTGAGGCGGCCATTGCGGCAACGCCCGGCGCGCAAGGGAC
>JAHJOS010000366.1 GCA_018820005.1 Alphaproteobacteria bacterium
ACCCCATTCGATATCGAAACTACACAGCAGGGATTCGATGGCGCGGGCATGCAGGCGATCGGTCGGAGTGAGGGCAAAGCCACGGGCGGTGGCGCCGGTGCCGGCGCGCACCGCCTTCTGGTAGTCGCCGGTCGGGGTAATATTCTGCACATAGCCCTGAGGTAATTGGCCGATGGCCGAGGCACCAAGGCCGATCAAGGCGTCAGCCCCATCATCGGTATAGCCTTGGAAATTCCGGCGCAGTTTGTTGTTTCTGGCAGCAATGGAAAGACTGTCGTTGTCGCGGGCAAAATGGTCAAAGCCAATCGGGTGCAAACCGCCCTCGGTCAGCAAATGCGCCGCCAGTTGCGATTGGGCGAACCGTTCCTGGATGTCTGGCAGGGCCTCGTCGGGGATCATCTGCTGGTGCTTTTTCATCCATGGCACATGCGCGTAGCCAAACAGCGCCGTGCGGTCCGCCGACAGCAGGAGTGTCTTGGCAATAGTCTGTTCGATACTGGTCAGCGTCTGGTAGGGCAGGCCGTAGAGCACGTCGACGTTGACCGAATGCGCGCCGCGGGCGCGGACGGAGTCGATGACATGCTGTGTTTGCTCAAAACTCTGCAGGCGATTGATGGACCGCTGCACCTTGGGGTCGAAATCCTGCACGCCTACGCTGGCGCGGGTGAGGCCGAACGCAGCCATGGCGTCGAAACGATCCTCGCCAAGGTCGTTGGGATCGATCTCGATACTGATCTCGGCAGTTGGCGATAGGGTGAACCGCGTGGATAGACGCAGCTTGAGCCGCGCCATATCCTCGGCGCTCAGCATGGTGGGCGAACCGCCGCCCAGATGGATGGCCGTCACTACCCCCTTACCGCCGAGCTGGTCGGCAACCCAATCGATTTCGGCAAACAGCGATTCGAGGTAGCTGGCAATCGGCTCATAGCGCAGGGTGTGTTTGGTGTGGCAGCCACAAAACCAGCACAGACGGTCACAATAGGGGATGTGCAGATAGAGCGAGATGGTGGCGTCCTCGGCCAGCGCGGCGAGCCAGGAGGCGTAGATCTGTGGCGTGATGCCGGCATGAAAATGTGGCGCGGTCGGGTAGCTGGTGTAGCGCGGGACGGGCGCGCTGTAGCGCTCGATCAGGTCTGCTTGCATCGCTCAAAATTCCAGTTACAGGGTCGTCAGGACCAGCGGGTCGGCATTGAACAGGGCGGCGTGGCCGCCCAGCAGCAGCCAAGCCGTGAGGGCGGCGCTGCCGAGGATGCCGCTGATAAGAGGGCCATCGACGCGAAGGCGGGCCCGCCGGGTTAGCAGGGCCCTAAAGGGAACAACCGACGTGGCGAGGGTGATGGCATTCCATTGCTCACCCAGACGCCGACGTGCCCGGCGCTCCGTCATCCAGATACCCAACAGCGCAAAGGCAAAAAACGAGCCGAACAGAAGCAGGCTGCGGACATCGCCATTGGGCACCAGATGGCTCCCGGCCCACAGCGCAAAACCCCACAATACCGGATGCCGTGTGATGGCAGTGACAGCGCCTGGTTCGGCCGTAGTTCCACGCAAGGTGACCGACACAGGGTTAGGGCTAGACAGGCCCGCCAACAGCAGGGCCATGGCCAGCGGCGTCAACACCAGTGGCACCCAGGCTTGCCATGCAGCCGGATCCCAGAGAGGCACAAATTCGAGCTGCATGGCAGCATGGAAGACCCACCCCAAGAGCAGCAGCGAAACCACCGAATAGACGAGGAGGTAGATCCGACGACCTGCCAAGCCGATCAGATGTGCTCGTATGGCAGGAATGGCTGGGATGATGTGCAGAGTCAGAAAGAGCAGAAGGGCGAGCAGGAATTGCGTCAATTTCGATTTGTTCTCTCGGTCCGATGGCGGTGCCATACCGCAGTGTGCTCTTGGAAAGGCCATCGGCCACGGCATTACGGCAGCCTCCAAGCCAACTGAAGCCTAACAGTGTTGGCTCGCGCGTGTTTGTCCGGGATCAATCAGGCGCAACTATCAAGATTTTTGGGATTGGTGAGGGCACCTGGCGACCAGAAGTCGCTCTGTTGTTTGTTCGGAAACAAAGTGGTCAGGCGGTGCTTCGCCTAAGAGGCTATTTGTCGGGCCATGGCCGCTGTCCGGCGCGATCTAGTTTGCGGCCGTTGGAGATCAGAAGAAATGCCCGAAACCGACACTGCCCAGGCTTTTATTGATGTGCGGACAGTCCCGCCACGCGAGCGCCATCCACGAATTTTCGCAATGGCGAATGCGCTGGAAATTGGCACGGCATTTGTGATCATTAATGATCACGACCCCATGCCGTTACATTACCAATTGCAGGCTGAGTATCCCGGGCAGTTCTCTTGGACCTATCTTGAGAGCGGTCCTGAGGTCTGGCGCGTAGAGCTCGGCCGTCAGGCGGCCGCCTAACCGTTTTGGGGTGGCGTAGCGTGGCTGCGCCACCCACTCACAAGGAAAGCCCATGCCCGGAGCTAGCCTATCTCGCTGGACAATGACCTATTTCGCTGCGGCACTTCTCTGCCTGATAGGGGCAGAGGTGTTGATGGTGGCTGGTTTCGGATATCCCGCTACCGCAATCGAGGCGCCGGAAACATTGCTGCTGGTCCACCTGACCACCATCGGCTGGCTGAGCCTGCTGATGTGCGGTGCGCTGCTGCAGTTTGTTCCGGTTCTAGTGGCGCGCCCGCTGCAATGGCCCCTGTTGTCACCGATTGCTCTATTGCTGATTCTTGTCGGACTAGGTGCGCTGTTATGCGGTTTTGCGAACATGGCGGAGATAATCACAGTGCCCACTGAAGTGCTGCCATTGGGCGGTGTGGTGTTGGCTGTGGGATTTGGCACCGTGATTGTGTCGTTGGGCCGCACAATGTGGATGGCCCGACCCTTGACGTTGCCGGCCAAATTCGTAGTCGCCGGACTGGCGAGCCTAATCGGCACGGTCACGCTCGGAGAAACTTTTGCTTTGACTCTCGCCGGTCTGTTGGGCGGGGAGGAGGCGTTGTCCCTGCTGACCCATGGCGTACCCTTGCATGCATTGCTGGGATTGGGCGGCTGGATGACATTGACCGCGATGGGGGCGAGTTACCGGCTGTTCGCGATGTTCATGCTGGCGCCGGATATTGACAGGTTCTCAACCCGCCTGGTCCTGTTTGCCGGCGTCTTCATGCTCGTCGTGGTTGCAGCCGCGACACCGTTCGCGATGGCAGCGACGATGGGGCTGTCTGTAATGCTGCTGATCGCCCTTTTGGCGGGACTATGCGCGTTGGCGCTCTATGGTCGCGACGTGGTTACTCTGTACCGGCAACGCAAACGGCGCAAAATCGAACTCAATGCGTATGCGGCCCTTGGTGCCTTTGGCGCGCTGGTCATTGCCCCAATCCTGCTGGTTGGCCTGCTCCTGTCAGGACAGCTATCAACTGGCGTAGGAGCACTGACCTATCTGTTTGTATTTGGGTGGCTGAGTGGCTTGGCTCTCTCCAAGCTCCACAAGATAATTGCTTTCATGACCTGGCTGGAGAGCTTTGCACCGTTGCTGGGCAAACGCCCGACGCCACGCGTGCAGGATTTGGTGGATGAGCCGCACGCTGCCCCCTGGTTCGGTGCGTATTATGCTGCTGTTGGCTTTGGCGCGCTGACTATGCTTGTCGATCTGCCGATCGCCTTTCGTCTGTTTGTGGGTGTTCAATTGTTCGCCACACTTGCCATTACCGTCCATTTCTATCGCACCCGCCTCCTGCTGAACCTGTCTGCCGAAAGCCGAGCCAGTATTGGGACACAGCATCTCTTTTTTCCGCAATCCATTGCCAGGATACGACCATGAACGATCTTGAACTCGATGTTCGCCCCTTGTTGCTCAATGGCGGGGACCCGTTTGGCGCCATAATGGGCGCGGTGAGCCAACTGGAAAAAGGTCAGGGCCTCAAGCTGTTCGTCACATTCAGGCCAGAGCCACTTTTTAGCGTGATGGCCGGCAAAGGTTTTACCAATCAGGCCACTCCCCTCGACAATGGGGACTGGATCGTCGTCTTCACGCCGGGCGATGGCGGCAGTGATGCCGTGACGTCTAATCCTGAAGCGGCAGAAACCTGGCCTGATCCTGCCCAATATCTCGACTGTTCGGAGCTAGATCCGCCCGAACCGATGGTTCAGATACTAGCAGCCGTTGAAAGCATGGCCGAGGGTGATGTGTTGTTTGCCCTGCTAGGGCGTGAGCCAATCTTCCTGTTTCCCGAGCTGCAGGCCCGTGGGCACGCGTGGGTCGGGGAGTTTGATGAAACCGGCGATGCCTACCGCTTGATGATCCGGGTGGGTGTACCAAAATGACCCCGGTTGACGATGCCCATCTGATCGATCGGGTCCGTACCGCACTCAAGATGGTTATCGACCCTGAGCTAGGCCAGAATGTCGTTGATCTCGGCATGATCTACGAGATCACGGTGACAGACGGCTGCATTGTCGCCATTCTTATCACCACGACCACGCGCGGTTGTCCGGCAACAGACTTTATTCGTCAGGGCATTGAGGAGTGCGCCTGGCATGTCGATGGCGTCGAGCTTGTCAATGTTCGCCTGACCTACGATCCGCCATGGTTACCATCCATGATGACGCCGGAAATCGCCGCTTTACTCGGCCAGTGAAGTTACTTTAATCGCCACGAAGACGCCGGCGCCGTAGCAGGGACGACCCGTATTCGAGCAGGTACAGGGCAAAAGCCAGAATCCAGCACAGGCCCGTAGCCGCCAGCAATTCCCTCGTCATATCCGGCCAGATGCTGGTCAATGGGCGGAGAAGGGCTGCCGCCAGCAAACTGAAGTGGCTGACGACAGTGACTGTGGATGCCACCAGCGGGATGCCAGTATGACCGCGTGTCGAGCGGGCCATCACGACCAGCGTCATCAAACCTACGCCTCCAACGCCCCATACATGTAGCGCGGCAACTGGCTCAAAACCACCCCACTGGGCTATGCCCACCAGCAAAAAGCCCATTGGCACAAAGCTATAGGCGAGATGTAGAGTGAACAGAAGCTGCTCGTCCCAGCTCAGCCAACCACGCCAGCGCCACAAGCGGACAGTATGAAGGCCACCAGCGAGCAAACTGGCCCCAATGATCCAAGCGGGCTGCGATCCATTTACCCATAAAATCAACGCCACCAACCCCGTCACCAATGCCAGCGTATCAAGCCAGTCATACGGCGCCGGCAGATCGATCTGGTGTCGCTTGATCAGCCAGTTGCGCGTGAAGGTTGGGACGATGCGACCGCCCATGATCGCCAGCAGCATCACATAGGCGCCCAGCGCCAGGCGATAACCGAGAGTGGCGTCGTCATTGCCAGTCACCAGCAGATGAAAACCGATATTGGCGAGCGTCAGCGTGAGCAGACCTGCAAGGATTTTGAGGTTCTTCCACCGGCGAACTGCAATGATTTCGCGAGCGCAAATCGCCAACAGCAACGGCAGAAACAACCCGTCAATTGCCAGGGAAACGGCCAGCCCGAGCGTATCGGGAGCAAGCATCACCAGCCGCCCTGCACACCACAGCATGAACAGCACAACCAGTGGAGTTCCTGCCACCGGCAATCGTCCGGTCCAGTTGGGTATGGCGGTGAGCAAAAAACCGGCAAGTGCCGCAGTGCCATAGCCGAACAGCATTTCATGGGC
>JAHJOS010000046.1 GCA_018820005.1 Alphaproteobacteria bacterium
CGAAGGCGCGGGAGTTGCTGTATGCCATGCTCGAAGAGCTTGGGATATACTACAGCATGGAAAGGTTCAAATAGCCATTGCAGGTGCCAAAGCCGGCGCCGATCAGCAATTGCCCGGCCAGCACCACGGCCACCTGGCCCATTTGCAGCCCCGCCAGCACCAGCAGCAAACCGCCTGCGATCATGGCCGGGCCGGAGCGGATCAGCAGCTTGCGCGTCGCGCGCTTGCGCACATTGGCCACCACGATGGCCGATGCGCTCCAGGCCACCGCCAGCACGGCTGCCACCGCGCCCGCCGTGGTGGGGCCGAAATTCCAGGCTTGCTGCACCACCAGCACCAGATAGACCGCCGATCCAGCTGCCGCGATATTCATCAAGAGGCTCATCCACAGCCCAGTGCCGACCACGGTATTGAGCCTGAAGGCGTCAGGCGGCATCAGCCTGTCGCGGCTACGGCCATCAAGCCATACCGCCCCGATCAATATTGCAGCTGACAGCACCAGCAGGCCGGCGGCAATCAACGGCGGCGCTACGGCGGCGAGCGCTACCAGCAAAATACCGACCCCAATTGCCAGTAGGCGCGCGCCGGGGAATTGCACCACTTGCTCGTCCGCAATCTGTGCCGGCACAGCGATCAGCACCATGGCGCCAAAGATCAGGACCAGTGGCACGCTGAACAGGAACGCTGCGCGCCACGACAGCATTTCGGTCAAAAGGCCCGCGACAGCCGGGCCACCAAAAGCCGCAATGGCCCACATCATGGCCTGCAATCCGAAAACCTTCGGTACCAGACGGGCCGGGAACAGCGCCGGGATCAGCGCAAAGCAGATGGCCGCGACCATGCCTTCGCCCAGACCTTGCAGCGCCCGCCCCACCAGGACCTGCGGCATGGCGCCGGCACCGCCCACCACAAGGGTGCCCACCAGGAACAGTCCTGCGGAGCCGAGCAGCGCCCGCCTTGCGCCGAGCTTCTGCTTAAGCAGCGCTGCGCCCGATCCGCCCACGATAGCCAGCACCAGATAGAGCGTCACCGCCCATGAGATCAGCGCTACGCCCCCCAGTTCGTCCACCGCTGTGGGTAGTGACACGGTGGCCACAAAGGAATTGAGGGCCAGCAGCGCCACACCCAGGCTGATGATCAGCGTGGACGGCGCATAATGTGGCGTCAGGATTTCGGCCCAGCGGCTGGAAACGTCTTCACTCGCGGCCATGCCTGCGCTCCGATTGTTAAACAAGTCACGCCTTGATATATCGAGGTAATTAAAAAAGCAATCGCTTGTTTAATAAGTGGAGCGCGCCAACACCATCTTAACGCCACCAGGTGCATGGTCGGCCAGCAATCTTCAGGGTATCCACCGTGCGCCAGACTTCCTCCGTCCGTCCCGGCCCAGACTGGCGCCTCGTGCTAGCCGTGTTTGTGCTGGCGGTGGCCATTCTGGTCTGGCGCAGCATGTCGGGCGGTGCCGCAACCCCGTTTTTCAGTGACACAGACGACGCCATGCGCATGGTTGTGGTGCGCGACTTCCTCGCGGGTCAGTCCTGGTATGACCCCATTCAGCACCGGCTCAACGCGCCTTGGGGCGCGGAAATACACTGGTCACGACTGGTCGACGTGCCGCTGGCAGGTCTACTGGCGCTGGTGACGCCCATGTTCGGCACCAGTGGCGCAATGATTGTTGTTGGCTATATCTGGCCCTTGCTGCTGCTGGCCATCCTGCTCTGGCTCAGCGCCGGTCTCGCCAATCGCCTTGTTGGCCCCGAGGGCGTTTTGCCTGCCCTTATTCTGCCCGTGCTCAGCCCTGCCGTTACCGCCGAATTCACCCCTGGTCGTGTCGACCACCACAGCGTCATCATCCTGCTTGCCCTGGCCACCATATGGGCGGGCGTGGAGGCCGTGCGCCGCCCGCGCTTTGCCATGGTGGGCGGGCTCCTGGCCGCCACATCGCTCGCTCTTGCCACCGAATCCCTGCCGGTTATCGCAGCAGCCGTTCTTGCGACCGGCCTGCTCTGGGTCACCGATCCGCAGCGCGCCGGCGCCATGCGGACCTTCGGCCTGTCATTTCTTGCCGGCACGGCAGTGCATCTGGCCATCTATCGCCCTCCGTCGCGCTGGTTCGAGGCCGCATGCGATGTGCTTTCGCCCGTCTACCTGGCCTTTGCCATCGTGGTCGCAATGGCGTTCACTATTGCCAGCCTGCTGCGCCTGCCGACGATTTGGCAGCGCCTGACCGTGCTCGGGCTGCTCGGCGGCGTCGGATGCGTCCTGGTCGTTGCCATTTATCCGCAGTGCCTCAAGGGTCCCTACGGCGCGCTCGATCCCTGGCTGCAGGCCAATTGGCTGGCGGGCATTACCGAGGCCAAGCCCTGGCTGCTGAGCCTGTTCGAACTGCCCGGCTATGTCGCCGCCGTTGGTCTTCCGGTCCTGTTGGCCATCGTCGTGGTGATGGTGCGCCTGTGGCGTCAGCCGCAGGATCGCGCTGAATGGGCCGTGCTTTTGGTTTTTATGCTCGCGACGGCATTGGTCATGCTGGCCCAGGTGCGGGGCGCCCGCCTTGCCATCATGCCGGCCATGCCGGCTGCGGCTTGGCTGATCGTTTCTGCCCGCCAGCGCTATCTACGTCATGCCGATTTCGGCTCGATAGCCGGGCTGGTCAGCAG
>JAHJOS010000367.1 GCA_018820005.1 Alphaproteobacteria bacterium
CTCGATGGGGCCGCCCGCTCCGCCGCGGAGCACGGTGCCTGACGTTGCTCCAATGGACGTCTTGAAGCTGGTGATAGGGGCGCCCTACAATGATTGCATACTGCGCCGCACCGTGCCGGCAATAAACTCCTATTGACGGCTAGGCACTTTCCTATGCAGATGGCGTCACCATGAGTGATATTCAGTCTTTCCGCCAAGCCGTTGAAACCTTTATCGCCGCCCGAGGCTGGACGCCGACGCGTTTCGGTCGCACCGTTGCCGGCGATCCGCTGTTCGTGTTCGACCTGCGCGAGGGGCGCGAGCCCCGGTCGGAGACTCGCACGCGCATCCTCAAGGCGATGCAGGATTTCGGTGATGGCCAAAGCCTGCCACCACTGCGCATTGGCGTGGCGGGGCTTGGCAACGTTGGCGCAACGCTGGTCCGCATCCTGCAAAAGGACAGCGCCGAGCTGACCAAAAAGCTCGGGCGCCAATTGGTGGTCACTGCCGTTGCTGCACGTTCGCGCTCCCGCGACCGTGGCATCGACAATGCGGGCCTGGAATGGTTCGACGATCCGGTGGCCCTGGCCAAGTCCGACGGCATCGATTTGTTTGTCGAGCTGATCGGCGGCGAAGATGGGCCGGCGTTCGCTGCGGTCAAGGCTGCGCTCGAGATCGGGCGACCTGTCGTGACGGCCAACAAGGCCCTTTTGGCCAAGCATGGCGTTTCGCTGGCCAAGCTCGCCGAGGATTCGGGCGCGCAGCTGGGCTTTGAAGCTGCGGTTGCTGGCGGAATCCCGGTGATCAAGACCCTGCGCGAAGGCCTGGGCTCCGCCCGCATCGCCAAGGTCTTTGGCATCATGAACGGCACCTGCAACTATATCCTCACCCGCATGGGCAATGAGGATATCTCCTTTGCCGACTGCCTGCGCGATGCACAGGCCCTGGGCTATGCCGAGGCTGACCCGACCTTTGACGTCGAGGGTTTCGACACGGCCCACAAGCTGTCGATCCTTTCCACGCTCTGCTTTGGCTATGAAATCGCGCCGGACAAGATCCGCGTCGAGGGCATTTCGCGCATCACCCAGCACGATATCCGTGTCGCTGCCGACCTGGGCTACAAGATCAAGCTGCTCGGTATCGCCCAGCGTACCGATGATGGAATTGAGCAGCGCGTGCACCCCACGTTCGTGCCCAAGGGCAGTGCCATTGCAGGCGTTGACGGGGTGATGAACGCCGTTGCGCTTGAGACTGACCATGTGCATGAGTTGCTGCTAGCCGGCCCCGGGGCTGGTGGACCGCCCACGGCCTCGTCGGTACTCTCGGACATTCTCGACATTGCGCGCGGCACTCGTGTGCCGCCGCTCGGTGTGCCGGTAGAGGAATTGCTGCCGTACCGCGAGGCGCCCATGCAGGCGCACGATGGTGGCTACTATATCCGCCTGAGCGCCAAGGACGTGCCCGGTGCACTTGCGGCGATCGCAACGCGGATGGGCGAACGCAATATTTCCATTGATTCTGTCATCCAGCGGTCGGACCTGAATGCTAAGGCTGTCGCGCCGGACGGCTCGCCGACGCGCACAGTTGTGATGATCACTCAACAGACTTTGGAATCGGCTGTACGTGAATCACTTGCGCAGATCGCCGCTGACGGGTTTATCGTCGGCGAACCACAATTGATCCGGATCGAGAAGCTCTGACCCTTCGGGGCCCCTCGCGCCCCCGGGAGGACAGATGAAACTCAGCAAGGTCGAGCGCCAGTCCCAGCCCGCCAATTTGCACCGCAGCCTGACACTCGAACTGGTGCGCGTCACCGAACGGGCGGCGGTAGCCGCTGCAGAGTGGCGCGGCAAGGGCGACGAGAAGGCAGCCGACGATGCGGCTGTCATGGCCATGAAGGCTGAACTTGACCAGGTCGGCATTCGGGGACGCATAGTCATCGGCGAAGGCGAAGAGAACGAGTGCGACACGCTCTTCATTGGTCAGGCGGTGGGCGCGGGGACCGGGCCCGAAGTCGATATTGCCGTGGACCCGCTTGAGGGCGTGACGCTGTGTGCCAAGAACCAGCCCGACTCGCTGGTCGTGCTGGCCATGGCCGAGCGTGGCGGCCTGCTCAACGTGGCCCGCAACGTCTATATGCACAAGATCGCCATCGGTGCCGATTATGCCCCGGGCACGGTCCATATCGACTGGACGGCGACCGAAAATGTCACAGCCCTGGCCAAGGCCAAGGGTGTGCCTCTGAGCGAAATCACCGCCATTGTGCTCGACCGGCCGCGCCATGCAGCGCTGATCGAGGAACTGCGCACCACAGGTGTCGCCGTCAAGCTGATCAGCGATGGCGACATCGCCGGCGTTATCCACGCGGTCAACACTGCCGACACCGGAATCGACATCTATCTCGGCTCCGGCGGCGCCCCTGAAGGGGTTCTGGCTGCGGCAGCGCTACGCTGTATCGGCGGACAGATGCAGGGCAAGTTAATCCTGGATACGCCCGAAAAGCGTAGTCGGGCCCGCGAAATGGGCATCGAGGACCCCAATCGCATCTATGACGTTACTGAACTGGCCGCCGGCGACGTCCTGGTGGCTGCAACAGGCGTAACGGATGGTTCCTTGCTCGAAGGCGTGCGGATCGGCCGCAAGGCTTTGGTCACCAGCACCATCGTCATGCGCTCCTGGAGCCAGACTGTCCGGTGGATCAAGGCCCAGCATGCGCGGTAAGGCCCTCGACCGCGCCGGCTAAATCGCCTACCCCTCAAGACCATGCTCGATGCCCCGCGCCCATTTCTTGACGTGTCACGCTCGGTCACCGGCCGGGCCTGGGTGGACCGACTGGATTTGACGACGACCCGTATCGCTACCGCTATTGCCCAGCGCAGCGGTGTGTCCGAAATTCTGGCGCGGGTCATGGCGGCGCGCGGCGTCGGCCTGGATGAGGCCGACAGCTATCTTGAGCCCACAATTCGCGGGTTGATGCCCGATCCATCGACATTGTCGGCGATGGACGCCCTGGCAGATCGACTGGCCAAGGCCATCACCGATAGCGAGGCGATAGCCCTGTTCGGTGACTACGACGTGGATGGTGCATCCTCTTGCGCCTTGATGGCGCGTTACCTGCGCCACTTCGGCATCGTGCCGCAGGTGCATATTCCCGACCGCATCTTTGAAGGCTATGGGCCCAATATCGCGGCCATGGACAAGCTGATCGATGCCGGCGCCAGCCTCATCATCACGCTCGACTGCGGCACCACCAGCGAAAAGCCGATTGCCCATGCCCGCAGCCGGGGCGCCGATGTGCTGGTCATTGACCATCACCTCGCCGATCATGCGCTTCCCGACGCGACAGCGCTGGTCAATCCCAATCGCCCCGATGACATCTCGGGCCTGGGCTACCTCTGCGCCGCCGGGGTGACCTTCATGGCGCTTGTCGCGGTCAACCGGGCCCTGCGCCAGCGCGGCGGCACGGGTCTGCCTGACCTGCTCAAACTGCTCGATATTGTCGCCTTGGCGACCATTTGCGATGTGGTGCCGCTGGTCGGTCTCAATCGGGCCTTTGTGGTGCGCGGGCTGGAAGTGGCGCGGCGCGGCGACAACAAGGGCATTGCTGCTTTGGCGCTTGCGGCGCGCATCAGCGGCCCCATCAATCCCTATCATCTGGGTTTCCTGATCGGCCCCCGCATCAATGCCGGTGGTCGTATCGGCAATGCGGCTTTGGGGACCGAACTGCTGGCCGCTGACGATGAACATCACGCGCTGGCAATTGCTGCCCGGCTGGACGACCTCAATACGGAGCGCCAACGCATTGAAGTGGAGGCTGTCGAAGAGGCCACCGCCGTTGCAGAACTCGAGATCGGGGCAGGCGAGGGGCCCCCGGTGCTGGTTCTGGCGTCGGCCAATTGGCACCCCGGCGTCGTCGGACTGGTTGCCGCGCGGCTGCGTGAGCGCTTCGAGCGTCCGTCCTTTGCCATTGCGCTCCACGCTGACGGGACGGGAACCGGGTCAGGCCGCTCCATGCCAGGCGTTGATCTGGGCAGCGCCGTGCTGCAGGCGGTCGAATCCGGACTCATCGTCAAAGGCGGCGGGCATGCCATGGCAGCCGGTATTACTATCAAGTCGGGTCAGCTCGGACCCTTGCGGTCTTTCCTGGCCGATACGCTGTCCGTAGACGTCGCCAGCGCCCGGGCAG
>JAHJOS010000368.1 GCA_018820005.1 Alphaproteobacteria bacterium
ACGGCGGGTGGCGCGCGCGTGCTCGGCGATGGCCGGCCCAAGACTGGCGCCCACGGTCTGCCGGTGCTGTTCCTGCACCCCAAGGACTTCGATGGTACACTCATCGAACTGGAAGAATGCAAGCGATAGCGCGAAACCGCCCTTTCAAGCTGCCAGATTGAACTGGGCGTGGGCCGGCGCGGTGACGGTGAGCTATGCGTCCATGAGCCGCCGCGCCTCGCTGACGTCCATGCCGCCTACGGTCACAGATCTGCCCTTGGCAGCTGCAACCAGCCGAGCAGGAACACGGTGCTTGAGCCAATAGACGCTGGTGATTTTATGCCTGTGTGGGGAAGGCATAGGCAAGACCATGAGAACCACCTCTGAGGACCAAAGGCGGACCCGAAAAGTCCAGCAAATCCAGATTTTTAAGTGCCATCAATGGGAAGGACTGGTGCTGCCGGACAGGATTGAACTGTCGGCCTCCCCCTTACCAAGGGGGTGCTCTACCACTGAGCTACGGCAGCATTTGTTGCGCGGCTGGTGTGCTCGGCGCGACGGGGGCTCTACTGCCATAGGGTCTGGCTCGACGCAAGGCTAAAAAACGCCTATCACCGGTTAGACGCACAACGCGATTCCAAAATCGAGCATGACCAAAACCGAACAAGCCGCCCAGCGTGACCAAAGATTGGCCGCAAAGTTGCGCGAAAACCTCAAGCGGCGCAAAGGTCAGATCAAGGCGCGCGCCGATGCGGAGCACCAGGCCCCTGGGCTCCAGACGACCCCCGAAACGGTCACGGTCAAGAAACCGTAAACCATTTTCGGATGACACTGAATTTCCAACGCTGAGAGCGGCGAGTCTGGCTTACGTGGCAACTAGGACTTGGCCTACCTCCATCCCCAGGTAGCAAGGGCACAAGCCCGCCATATAGGACGACAAGACTATGGATCGCATCCGTTTGATCGGTGGCAATCAGCTCATCGGCGATATTCCCATTTCCGGCGCCAAGAACGCGGCCCTGCCGCTGATGATCGCGTCGTTGCTCAGTGACGAGCCGCTGGTGCTGCAGAACGTACCGCGCCTGGCTGACGTCGAGCAACTAGAGCGCATTCTCGAGAATCACGGCGTCGATATCGCCGTACACGGACGCCGGCGTGGCGAGGACGAACTGGTCGGCCAGCGCATGACATTTCACGCTGCCGATATCGTTGATACCACTGCGCCCTATGATCTTGTCTCCAAGATGCGCGCCAGCTTCTGGGTGATCGGTCCCTTGCTGGCGCGGTGCCACGAGGCGCGGGTCTCCCTGCCTGGCGGCTGTGCCATTGGCACGCGACCTGTGGATCTGTTTCTGTTCGGCCTCAAGGCGCTGGGCGCCGAGATCGATATCGACGAAGGCTATGTCGTCGCCAAGGCTCCCAAGGGTGGCCTCGTAGGTGCCCATATCCACTTCCCCAAGGTGTCGGTCGGCGCGACCCATACCATTCTGATGGCCGCAACGCTGGCCAAGGGCACTACCGTCATCGAGAACGCCGCCCAGGAGCCCGAGATCACCAATGTGGCCGAGTGCCTGGTGGCCATGGGCGCCCGCATTTCCGGCATCGGCACCCGCACACTGACAATTGAGGGCGTCGAGCGCCTGCATGGCGCCACCGTCGACGTCATTCCCGACCGCATCGAAACAGGCACCTTTGCCATGGCTGCTGCAATGACGGGCGGCAATGTCCTGCTCAAGGGCGCGCGCCCCGAGCACCTGCAGGCCGCACTTGACGTGCTGGGTCGAACTGGTGCCCAGATCAGCGTCGAAGCCGATGGCCTGCGCGTACAGCGCCATGGCGGCGCTATTTTGCCCGTCGACGTTGAAACCGATCCCTTCCCCGGCTTTCCCACCGATCTTCAGGCTCAGTTCATGGCGCTGATGACCATGAGCTCGGGCACCAGCCACATTCGCGAAACCATTTTCGAGAACCGCTACATGCATGTGGCCGAGCTGGTGCGCTTTGGTGCCGACATCACGGTCGATGGCCAGGTGGCCACCATACGGGGCAAGACCCAGCTCAAGGGTGCACAGGTCATGGCCACCGATTTGCGCGCCTCGGTGTCGCTGGTGATCGCTGGCCTTGCAGCCAAGGGTGAAACCATCGTCAACCGTATCTATCATCTCGATCGCGGCTTTGAGGGTCTTGAGGACAAGCTCAGCCGCTGCGGCGCCGAAATCGAGCGCGTCGCCGGCTGATTGCCCCGCCTATGGCAGGCGCTGCTAGTCCAGCGTCTGCCGATAGCGCAGCATCGCCAGCACGGCGAACACCACCATGATGGCGGCCAGTGCCCCGAACTGGCCGGCGACGTCGGCGCTGTCGGCGCCCTTGAGCATCACCTTGCGCACCAGGCGGATGAAGTGGGTGGCGGGCACTGCGCTGCCCAGGGTCTGGGCCCAGCCGGGCATGCCGGCAAACGGGAACATGAAACCTGAAAGCAGGATCGAGGGCAGGATGGTGAAAAAGCTCAGTTGCATGGCCTGCATCTGACTGCGCGCCAGGGTCGATATCAGAAAGCCCAGCGCCAGATTGCCTAGGATGAACAGGTTAAAGCCGATGAAGAATGCGAGGAAGCTCCCCTCGAACGGCACGCCGAACACCACAAAGGCCGCCAGCAGAAACACCGTGGTCTGCACATAGCCTACCAGCACATAGGGCAGAATCTTGCCCAGCATGACCTCGAGCGGTTTGACCGGCGTCGAAATCAGCATTTCCATGGTGCCGCGCTCGCGCTCCTTGACGATGGCGACGGCCGTGATCATCACCATCGTCATCGACAGGATGATCGCCAACAGGCCCGGCACGATGTTAGTCGAGGTCCTGCCCTCGGGATTGTACTGCCGATGCACGATGATGCCAAAAGGGGCAGGGGACCCCGCCAGGCTCGCCAGCGGGCCAGTGAGGGTCTGCGCACTGGCGACGCTGACGATGCCACCCAGCGCCGCCGCTGCGCCGCCCACGGCCGCAGGGTCGGCCGCATCGGCTGCGATCAACAGGTCGGGATGGCGCCCTCGCATCACATCGCGCTCGAAATCGGCGGGAATGACCACGACAAAACTCGCCGTGCCGCGCCGCAGCGCATCATCGCCCGCCGCCGGCCCATGCACCGTGCCGATGAAATCGAAATAGTCCGAGGTCGCCATACCGGCCAGCACGGCGCGCACAAGCGGGCCATCGTCATTGATTTCCACCAGTGTGGGCAGATGGCGCGGATCGGAATTGATGGCAAAGCCGAACAGCATCAACTGCACGATGGGCAGGCCGATCATCATGGCAAAGGTGACGCGGTCGCGCCGCATCTGGATGAACTCCTTGCGCAGCACGGCAAAAAACCGCGAGAGCGAAAACCAGCTCATGGAACGTCGCGGGCGAAATTGTCCTGCGCCCCCGCCATGAGATAGATGAATGCCTCTTCAAGGCCCGCAGGTTGCAGGCTCCAGACGTGCTGGCCACTGGCCTCAAGCCGCCGCACTGTCGTTTCCAGCGCCGTCGCATCGGTGCCCGAGACATGCAGCGTCGAACCAAAACGCGCGATCTGCGCCACCCCCGCCTGACCACCCAGCTCGGCCTCAAGCGCCGCCAGATCAGGCCCCTCGGCCCGCCAGGTGGTCAGCCCGACCATGGTCGCGATCTCTGCAGCGGGGCCATCGATCAGCTTCTTGCCATAGGCGATATAGGTGATGAAATCGCACTGCACGGCCTCGTCCATGTAGTGGGTCGAGACCAGCACGGTGACCCCAGCCTTGCTCAGCCGGCGGATTTCGTCCCAGAAATCGCGCCGCGCCTTGGGGTCGACACCCGCCGTCGGCTCGTCGAGCAGCAGCAATTGGGGATCGTGGATCAGACAGGCCGCCAGTGCCAGCCGCTGTTTCCAACCGCCCGACAGCGTACCCGCCAATTGCCCGGCGCGGTCGGCAAGACCCAGATCGAGCAGGGCCGTCCTGACCCGGTCCTTGCGATTTTTCACGCCATACATCTGCGCCACAAAGTCAAGATTCTCGCGAATCGACAGATCTTCGTAGAGGCTGAATTTCTGCGTCATGTAGCCGACCTGCTTTTTGATCTCGCCGGCCTGTCTGCGCACATCAAACCCCAGGCAGGTGCCGGCACCGGCGTCGGGCTCGAGCAGACCACACAGCATGCGGATGGTCGTTGTCTTGCCCGAGCCATTGGGGCCCAGAAAGCCGTAGATGGCGCCGCGTGGCACCACGATGTCGAAATGGTCCACCACCAGCTTGGAGCCGAACGTCTTGGTCAGTCCCTGCACATCAATGACGGCAGCCTCGCTCATCGCAGCACCGTCACGGGCTGGCCCGGTTGCAGCGTGCCCGAAACACTGAGTTCGGCCTCAATGAGATAGACCAGCCGTCCGCGCTCTTCGCGCGAATAGATCACCGGTGGCGTGGTCTGCGGATCAGACGCCAAGTGGGTGATCTTGGCTTCCATTGCAACGCAGCCATCGCAGGAGACGCTGACGACATCGCCGAGAGCCAGGGCGGCCCGGTCCGCCTCGGGCACAAAGAACTTTGCCTTGAGCGGCCCGGTCGGCAGAATGGACAGCACGGGAGCGCCGCTGGCCATCTCGCCGGTGCTGAAATAGAGGCGATCTACCACGCCGGCCACTGGCGCTGTGGTCTGCCGATCCGCAAGGGTGATCGCCGCACTGCGCGCATCGGCCTGCGCTGCCGTCAGATTGGCTTCGGCGGCCAGTTGCTGGGCATCGCGGGCGGGCAGTTCGGCCACCCCGACCTGGGCCGAGAGCTGGTCAACCTGGGCTTGGGCGGCGTTGCGCGCCGCGCGGTCTTGTTCCATCCGCACCTCAGGCACGGCACCCAGCGTCAGCAGCTTCCTGCTGCGCGCCAAATTAGCCTCGGCCAGCACAAGATCGGATTGAGCCTTGCCCAGTGCCGCCCGGATGACATCGATTTCCTGCCGCCGGCTGCCAGTGACCAGATTGTCGAGGCTCGCCTGCGCGGATGCGACGCGCGCTTCGGCAGCATCCAACTGGGCCCGCTGCTGACGGTCATCGAGCACAAACAGCACCTGCCCTGCTGCAACGCTATCGCCCTCCGCGACGGCGATATCGGAAAGTCGCCCCCCGCTGGCGGGTGCAACATAGACATAGTCCGCCTCCAGATAGCCCACATAGCCGCCCGGTTCAGTGCCGCCACCCGGCAGCAGCGCCGTCAGAGCAGCGAACAGTCCGACAAAAAAGCTGTTCATGGTTGCACCGCGCTGATGCCGTTGAACAAGACATCAAGGTGGCTCTTGAGCAGTCGCTCCATGTCCAGCCCATCCTCGGGCGCTACATCGAACAGTACGCTGAGCGCCACATGGGCGATCACCGGTCCGATCACCGAGCGGATCGCCATTTCCGGATCGATCGGGCGCAGATAGCCGCTTGCCACGCCACGGGCCAGCAATTGACCGAGTGCCGGCCGCACCTTGTCGATCACCTCGCGCCGATACATCGCCGCGATGGCAGGGAACCGGACCACTTCGCTCAACACCAGCTTGGGCACTGCGAGCCGCGCCGGATCGCTGAGCTGCTGGCAAACGACGGTGAGCAACAAGGCGATGGCATCGCGCGGGTCGCCATCGAACGCAGCCAGATCCGCCACGGCATCATCGGCTATGGGCGCGAGGGCGCGCCGGACGATCCCTTCGAGCAGTGCCTCCTTGGAGGCGAAATAAAGATACACCAGCCCTTTTGAGACACCCGCCCGCCGGGCGACCTCTTCAACCTTGGTGGCGGCAAAGCCTTTTTCGACGAACACAGCCAGCGCCGCGTCGAGCACTTCATCGGGCCGCGCCTCGGCGCGGCGGCGGAACTTCTTGTCAGGCTCGGTCATGACAGTCTCCGAATGTCACTTCACTAATAACTGACTGGTCAGTCATTAACAAGGGCCTGGTGCCAAAACGGAAGCCTGTGGAGCGTCGCCTTTTTGCCGCCCCTGCATTGCCCCCATGCCGCCAAGCTTGTAGATCGGGGCAGGGGCGACCAGATAGGGTCCAACAACCCCAAGGGCCGACCACCTATGACCGACCTGAAGCTCATCGCGCTTGATACCGAAGATCTCGAAGTCATTTCCGCTCACGTTCAGGACGCTGTCGTCCGCGTTTCCGACATGGGCTTTGCTCGCGCCGACCACCGCTTTGCCCTGCTGATGAACCGCTATGACTGGCAGGCCGGCCAGACCAAACGCGACAAGGGCGTTCGCAAGCGCGCTGCCCTGCATTTTGATTCGGTGCAGTCGGTGGTCACCGCCGGCTTTGATCCCGCCGCGCCCGAAGGCGTGCTTTCGCTGCTGGCGATTGCCTTTCTGCCGGTCGATGGGCCGTCCGGAATCATTGAATTGAGTTTTGCTGGCGGCGGCACTGTCCGTCTTGGCGTGGAGTGCCTTGAGGCTCGGCTTTCCGATCTGGGCGCCACTTGGGCCGCCGCGGCCAAACCCGCCCACGCTCTCGACTAGGGACCTCTCATGACCATTCGACTCGACAGCGCTGATGCCGATTTCGAGCTGCGTTTTCTCGAGCTGCTCTCCAGCAAGCGGGAATCCAGCAGGGACGTCAGCGACACCGTTGCCGCCATCATCGCTGATGTGCGCGAGCGCGGCGACGCTGCCGTGCTCGACTATACCAATCGCTTTGACCGCACTGCCTACGGCGTTGCCGACCTGCGCATCAGTGCTGCAGAGATTGCAGCTGCTGCCGAAAGCGTTAGTGATCGCGTGCGCGGCGCGTTGCAGACCGCCCATGACCGCATCAAGGCCCACCACGAAAAGCAGAAGCCGGTCGACCAGATCTACACCGACGCCCTCGGGGTGACACTGGGCACGCGCTGGACGCCGGTTGACGCCGTGGGTATCTACGTGCCGGGCGGATTGGCCTCTTACCCCTCCTCGGTGCTGATGAACGCGGTTCCAGCCAAGGTCGCCGGCGTCGAGCGCATCGCCATGGTGGTGCCCACCCCTGACAACGTCATCAATCCCGCCATCCTGCTGGCCGCCCAGATTGCGGGCGTTACCGAAATCTACCGCGTCGGTGGCGCCCAGGCGATCGCCGCGCTGGCCTATGGCACGCCCACCATCGCCAAGGTCGACAAGGTCGTTGGCCCAGGCAATGCCTATGTCGCCACCGCCAAGCGCCAGGTATTCGGCCAGGTCGGCATCGACATGATCGCCG
>JAHJOS010000369.1 GCA_018820005.1 Alphaproteobacteria bacterium
ACGGCTTCAATGTGGCGCCCAAACAGCTTTCGGGTCAGGGTCGGGCCGCCAATAATCGGAATGGCAAAATGGGGCTCATATGGAACAGCGTAGTTGGGGCAGAGAATTACCATCTGCCCGTTCGGGGACAAGGTGGCCATAGAACGCTTCACTGCCTGTTCCCAGTCGTCGACGTGTTCGAATACATTGACTGAAAAAATCAGGTCAAAGCGCTCATGATCCTGGGCCACAGAGAATTGCTCGATGGGAAGGCGCACAATCTCAATTTCCCGCACTGCCGCCTGTATCCGGTCGAGCGTTTGCTCAAACCCCTGAAAGCCCTGTCCAAGGGGCTCGAGGCCGGTCAGGTGAAGGTCTGGTCGCAGGGCGTTCAGCCGCGTCAACAGGAAGCCTGTGCCACACCCAATCTCTAGGACGCGGGAGCCATGCGAAAGCTTGGCAACGAGCCCCTGCAACTCTCTCAAACCGAAGTCGGCTTCTGCTCGGATCCGAGCGAGTTGGGTTCTGTCAGAGAAAAGAGCATCAATATCAGGCATCAGGTTGGCTTGCTCCCGGTACAAAAACAAACCGATCGAGAAGCAGGTACATTGGTGCCACCAGCAGGACAGTCGACACCAGCGCTGCCCACAGCGGAGGGAGCGAAAACGCGGATACAAGCGACCACACGGCTACCATGTGTAGAAAATAGACAGCCCCGTACACCGCAAGGTAAGCGACAAAGGACTTGATGAGTGGCGCGTCGCTCTTCCAAGACCAAAAGCGGTTCTGCAGATATCCCCACACCATGCCCAGAATGTATGTCGTGGTTGCTGCCAGCAGATAATTCCATTGGAGATGAAGTAGCAGCGCCAGAAGCATAAAAAGCGTCCCATTCACGATCATGCCCGTAGACAAAAATCGAGGCGCTTTCCCCAGAATTCTGGGCTGGCTATTCATGATGCCGAGATGAGTTCATGAGCGTGACGCATGACATCAAACTGGTAGAACAGGTCTTCCTTTGCGAGGGGCCCGGAAATCAACAAGTTTCCGATCGCGAGGTCGTCAATAGCCTCACGCATGCGCTTGATCGATTGAAGATTGCCAATGCTCAGCGAGGGATAGCCACCCTTAAGTTCTTCAACCTGGATAAAGCTTATCGTTGACTGGCCAGTCAGAATGCCGGCTTCCCGTAGCGCTGCCTCCGCAACCGTCGCCGCGTTTGAGACATCGTCCGACGGGTCATAAACAAGCTCAAGCGTTACGGGGATTTTCCCATCGGGCCGGCTTTCACGCGAGAAGTTAGCCGGGAATCCGACACGATTCGCCCGCGGATGTCCGTGAAAATATCCATAGTAGACGCCGCCACTGGATACCGGTCCGTCCACGAGCAAATTTGCAATCAACGTACGGTTCGGACGCCGAAGCGGGAACGCGTCCTTTGCGAAGCCGAGGGCGAAGCCTAATGCGGGAAATCCAGCAGTCCAGACGACGGTTTCGGTCGCAATTCGCCGATCTTCTAGTCCCTCCGAAGTTAGAACGAGTGCATCAACCTTGCCATTGGAGCGTTCGACAGACTTGACACGGGTGGAGGGGAGCAGCTCCACACCCTCGCGCGAGACAAGGTCGGCGAACCGATCAATAAAGCGCTGAAGGCCGATCTTTGCTGGGTAGAACGCTCGTTTGTCGGACACCATGTCCTCTGGCGATTGCCGCTGATCCGGGAAGGCCAGTCGGGCGCCAAAGTCTCTGATGTCGTAGAGTTTGAGAACTGTATCCAAGGGAAGCGCCGCGATGCGCGCCAGCCCTTGAATACGCAGGGCAAGAGGGTGAACCTGGTCGGCCGGCAAGTGCTGGCGGGCCTCGATAGCTGGTACGACAATGCGTTCAGCGATTTTGGGGCCGTACAGGCGAATGGCCTCGTCCCGAGCATTGTCCGCGGCAGATGTGCCGCTTCTTCCCAGATTGTCGAAAAAATCGACTATAAGCTCATTAAAGTCAGCACGACGGGCAATATCTAGATACGGCGTGTTGAACTGCATGGGGCCGTCTTGGCTTGATCCGCCCAGATCCTTGTCCCGTCCAACCAGAAATTTCCATTCGTTTTCTGGCAGAATACCGAGCATGACATCGTCAAGTTCGGGCAAGCCGGTTTCGTAAAACGTATGCACGCCGTAGTCGAACAGGCCGTTCGGGCCATAGTCAAACGACCGCAGCAAGCCGCCAAAGCCGGGCTCGGCCTCTACTACGACGACCCGCAAATCTTTGCGGCGCTTCTTGAGAAGATAGGCTGAGTAAAGTCCAGTTATGCCGCCGCCGACAACGATCGTTGCACTGCTCTCATTCATTAGGATGTTCCGTATTTTGGGTCGACAACTGCCGGCGAACAATCAGAG
>JAHJOS010000370.1 GCA_018820005.1 Alphaproteobacteria bacterium
GGCACCCGAGGCCCCCAGCATCACCGCATTGTCGGCCGCGGGGCGGAGCGAAGCGCCGACGCTGACAACGCCCGTGGCGCCGCTGACGGTGATGGCGTTGACCCAGCTCGTGCCATCGGCGCTGACCTTGAGGCGCCAGTTGTCGTCGCCGGCCAGGCCCATTTCGGCGCGACCGGACCAATTGGTCTGGTAGAGCAGGCTCGCCGTGTCCCCCGCGGCATTTTTGTTGAGCTTGAGCTGATGCCCATTGCCGGCATGGGTGAGCAGCGTCGCCGGCGCGGCGACCGCAAGGCGATTGGTGGTGTCGGCCGTGGTGTTGATGCCCAGCCGCGGCAGGGCGCTGCCCAATGCGGCCAGGGGTTGCCAGAGGCTGCCATCAAACACCAGCAGCGCCTGATCGGCCTTGCAGAAAAGCAGCCAGCCGGCGGCGGGATCAAGGAAGAGCCAGGCGCCGGCCTGCCAGCTGGCGAGTTCATGGGTATGGCCAGCCCAGCCCCCTGTGGCACCGGCGGGGACCAGCCAGCACTCGCCCTCGAGCGGGGACGGCGGCGGCGTGGTCAGGCTGCGGCTTTCAACGCTCGCCTGCACCAGCGCATCGAGCGTCTGGATGGCCTCGTTGTGGGTGACGTGCTTTTGCGCCTGGCCCGGCATGATGAAGGGCAGCGACAGGCGGGGTGTCTGGTCCATACGATATCTCCTTTTGCAGGAGTATCCGGCCAGACGGATGGGGCGGGGATAAGCGGGATGGGATGACTGTCCTCCTCCCCGATGGGGAGAAGAACAGGAAGGCATCAGGCGAGCGCTTGGGACTGCCGCCGGGTGGTGACGAGAAAAGTCACGATAAACGTCGCGCTCATCAGCAGCACAATGGTCGGCGCGGGGGCGGAATCGAGGAAAAAGCTGAGGTAGATCCCCACCACCGAGCAGAGCACCGAAATGGTGACCGCGATCAGCATCATGGGCGCAAAGCGCTTGCTGATGAGGAAGGCAATGGCGCCGGGCGCTACCAGCAGGGCGATGACCAGCACGATGCCCACGGCGCTGAGCGCCGCCACGATGGTCAGTGAGAGCAGCGACAGCAGGCCATAGTGCAGGGCGCGGACCGGCAGGCCGATGGCGCCGGCCTGCTGGGGATCAAAGATGAACAGCAGCAGGTCGCGCCATTTGGCCAGCACGATGGCGGTGACCACCAGAGCGATGATGCCAGTCTGGATCATGTCAGCGGTGCTGATGCCCAGGATATCGCCGAACAGGATGTGATCGAGATGCACATCGGTCTGGATGGAGGTGTAGAGCACGATCCCGAGGCCGAACATGCCCGAGAACACCACACCCATCACGGTATCTTCCTTGATGCGGCTGTTCTGCTTGAGAAAGCCCACCGAGAGGGCGCAGCTCATGCCGGCGGCAAAGGCGCCGATCCCCAGCGGCAGGCCGACGATATAGGCCAGCACCACGCCGGGCAGCACGGCATGGGAAATGGCGTCGCCCATCAGCGACCAGCCCTTGAGTACGAGAAAGCAGCTCAGCAGCGCCGTGGGCACGGCCACCATGATGGCGATGGCCATGGCCGAGGTGAGGAAGGAGAACTGGAACGGCCAGAAGGCATAGAGCAGGACCTCGTTCATGGCGCGCCCTCCCCGGCGATATTGGCATTGCGGCGGCGCTGCGCCGCCAGCACGCCATGCTTGGGGGCAAAGACGAAGGCGAGGAGGAAGACTGCGGTCTGCAGCACGACAATGACGCCGCCGGTGGCGCCATCAAGGAAGAACGAGATGTAGGCGCCGACCAGGGCCGAGAGCGTGCCCACGGCGATGGCGATCAGGATCAGCCGCGAGAAGCGGTCGGTGAGCAGATAGGCCGTGGCACCGGGCGTCACCACCATGGCGATGACGAGGAAGGCACCGACAGTCTGCATGGCGGCGACGGTGCAGGCGGCCAGCAGCGTAAAGAAGATGGCGCGCAGCAGCGGCGGATTGAGACCGATGGAGCGGGCATGGCTCTCGTCAAAGAAGGTGACCATGAGGTCCTTCCAGATGAACAGCATGACGACGAGACTCACCACCGCGATGATGACCAGTTGCACGGTATCCTCGGGCGTCACGGCCAGGATATTGCCCATGACGATGGTCTGGATGTTCACCGAGGTGGGCGACAGCGAGATCATGAACAGGCCCAGGCCAAAGAAAGCTGTAAAGATCAGCCCGATAACAGCATCTTCCTTGAGCTTGGTGCGCTGGGTCAGAAACAGCATGGCCCCCGCGGCCAGACCACCTGAAAAGAAAGCGCCCAGCGAAAAGGGCAGGCCCAGCATATAGGCCCCGGCCACGCCGGGGACGATGGAATGGCTCAGCGCATCGCCGATCAGCGACCAGCCCTTGAGCATGAGATAGGCGCTGAGGAAGGCGCAGACGCCGCCCACCAGGGCCGACACCCAGATAGCATTGACCATGTAGTGATAGGAAAAGGGCAGCAGCAGGGTATCGATCATTTGTCCACGGGCCCCGACTGCTGGGTGGTCATCTTGCCCTTTTCGCCATAGAGCACCAGCGGCCGCTCGTCGTCGGTCAGCACCGAAAGATGGCGGGGGTCGTCATCATCATGCAGGCCCGCGCCGGCCAGAACGAAGTGGCGCAATGCGCCACCAAAAGTCTGTTCCAGCCATTCGCGGGTGAAGATTTCGCTGGTGGGGCCCGAGGCCAGCACCGTGCCCTTGACCAGGACGGTGCGATCGCAGAATTCGGGCACCGAACCCAGATTATGGGTCGAGACCAGCATCACCTTGCCCTCATCGCGCAGGTCGCGCAGCAGGGCGACAATGGCATCCTCGGTCTTGACGTCGACACCGGTAAAGGGCTCATCGAGGAGGATCACCTGCCCCTCCTGCGCCAGGGCGCGGGCGAGGAAGACGCGCTTTTTCTGCCCGCCAGAGAGCTCGCCGATCTGGCGATAGCGGAACTCGAGCATGTTCACCCGCTCGAGCGCCTGGGTCACCATGGCCTTGTCGATGGCGCGGGGGCGGCGGAAAATGCCCATATGGCCATAGCGGCCCATCATTACCACGTCGTCGACCAGCACCGGAAAGTTCCAGTCGACGTCTTCCGATTGCGGCACATAGGCGACGAGATTGCGCTTGAGTGCTTCCCGTCCGGGCACGTCCAGAATGGTCACTGTGCCCGCCGAGAGCGGCACAAAGCCCATGATGGCCTTGAACAGGGTGGACTTGCCCGAGCCATTGACGCCCACCAAGGCGGTGATGGAGCCGCGCGGGATGGAGAAGCTGGCGTGGCGCATGGCGGTGGTGCCATTTCGATAGGCGACGGTGATGTCGTCGACGACAAGGCCAGGGGCGGTCGAAGCGGTCATTGGGTGAGGCCCTTGACGATGGTGGAGGCGGTGATGCTGAGCAGATCGAGATAGGTCGGCACGGGCCCGTCGGGCTCGGACAGGGAATCGACATAGAGCACGCCGCCATAGGCGGCGCCGGTTTCGCGCGCCACCTGCTGGGCGGGCTTGGGCGAGATGGTGGATTCAGAAAAAATCGCCGGGATGGCATGCTCACGCACGGCGTCGATCATGCGGCGCACCTGCTGGGGCGTGCCCTGCTGATCGGCATTGATGGGCCAGAGGTAGAGCTCGTTGAGGCCGAAGTCGCGCGCCAGATAGCTGAAGGCGCCCTCGGAGGTGGCAAGCCAGCGCCGCTCGGGCGGAATGGCCGCGATGGCGGCCCGGATGGGGGCGACGGTGGCGGTGATTTTTGCGGCATAGGCGGCGGCATTGGCGTA
>JAHJOS010000371.1 GCA_018820005.1 Alphaproteobacteria bacterium
CGAAGCCGGCGGCCTTGGCGGTCCAGACGGCCTTGGTCAGCTGCCAGCCCAGGAAATTGGAGAAGCCATAATAGGCGATCTTGCCATTGGTTATGGCATCATCAAGAAAGCGCAGCGTTTCCTCGATGGGCGTCAGGGCGTCCCAGGCGTGCATCTGGTAGAGGTCTATGTGTTCGACGCC
This sequence comes from Alphaproteobacteria bacterium, assembly GCA_018820005.1. Classification (GTDB taxonomy): domain Bacteria; phylum Pseudomonadota; class Alphaproteobacteria; order Rhizobiales; family Devosiaceae; genus Devosia. The sequence continues at coordinate 182 of JAHJOS010000371.1, forward strand.
CAGGCGCTTGAGCGAGGCGTCCAGCGCTTCGTTCAGATTTTTGCGCGACAGTCCCAGGTGATTTGGCCCCTGCCCCATAGGAAAGCGACCCTTGGTGGTGATGACCAGATCGCGCAGCACGCCGGGCTTGCTCTTGAGCCAGCGGCCGACGATTTCCTCCGAAACGCCGGCGCTATAGACATTGGCGGTATCAATGAAATTGCCGCCAGCGGCCACATAGTCATCCATCAGGGCGAAGGACGTGGCCTCGTCCGATTCCGCGCCAAAGGTCATCGTCCCTAGGCAGTAAGCCGAAACGACAGCACCGCTGTTACCGAGTTTGCGGTATTCCATTTTCTAGATCTCCTCATGATCGACCCGACGCCCAACCGACATCCGCGCAGAAACGCGCTGGTAAAATCTGTCGATTGCGATGTGAATGGGTCCGGCGCTGAACTGCGCCCAGCACAAGTCTGCACCCGTCCAATCTTGTATGCAAGTTTTCTCTCCCCTTTGGGGAGGGCATATGGCGCAGCGGCATAGCGATGGGAGGCCGTTGACACTTTGTTCCGGCTTCACCATGTTGCGCCACTTCCTACAGAGCGGTTGCGGACAGGTATTCCATGAAGGTCGTTGTCGTTGAAAGTCCGGCTAAAGCCAAGACAATCAACAAATATCTGGGTTCGGGCTATGAAGTCCTGGCCTCCTTCGGCCATGTCCGTGATTTGCCGGCCAAGGACGGCTCGGTTCGTCCAGACGAAGATTTTGCCATGTCCTGGGAGGTCGATACGGCCTCCAAGAAGCGCATTGCCGATATCGCTGCAGCCCTCAAGGGCGCTGATGAACTGATCCTGGCGACTGACCCTGATCGCGAAGGCGAGGCTATTTCCTGGCACGTTCTGGATGTGCTGCGGCAGAAAAAGGCCATCAAGAAGGACATGATCGTCCGCCGCGTGCTGTTCAACGCCATCACCAAGGACGCCATTCTGGCGGCCATGCAGGTGCCGCGTGAGATCGACATGCCGCTGGTCGATGCCTATCTGGCCCGCCGCGCCCTCGATTATCTCGTCGGCTTCACCCTCTCGCCCATTCTGTGGCGCAAGCTGCCCGGCTCCCGCTCGGCCGGCCGCGTGCAGTCCGTGGCTCTGCGCCTGGTCTCGGACCGCGAATCCGAGATCGAAAAGTTCAAGCCCGATGAATATTGGTCGGTCGAGGCCAAGCTGGCCCAGTCGGGCAAGAGCTTTCTGGCGCGCCTGCTGTCCGTGGATGGCAAAAAGACCGACAAGCTGGCCATCAAGACCGGCGAAAACGCCGCTGAGCTCAAGAAGCTCATTGAAGCCGGGCAGTTCAATGTCTCGGCCGTCGACAAGAAACCGACCAAGCGCAATCCCTATGCGCCTTTCACCACATCGAGCCTGCAGCAGGATGCCTCCTCGCGCCTGGGCCTCAGCCCCAACCGCACCATGCAGATCGCCCAGCGTCTCTACGAAGACGGCCTGATCACCTATATGCGTACCGACGCCGTGCAGATGGCGCCTGAAGGCATTGCCATGGCCCGCTCGGTGATCGGCAAATATTTCGGCGAGGAATATCTCCCCGAAAAGCCACGCATCTACCAGACCAAGGCCAAGAACGCGCAGGAAGCGCACGAGGCCATCCGCCCCACCGACATGTTCAAGCGGCCCGAGCAGCTCAGCATCGATGCCGACCAGGCCAAGCTCTATGGCCTGATCTGGCGCCGGACGCTCGCTTCGCAGATGAAATCGGCCGAGATCGACCGCACCACGGTCGACATTGCGGTCAACGTGCCCGGCCGTGCGGTGGAACTGCGCGCCGTCGGCTCGGTCGTCACCTTCTCGGGCTTCCTCAAGCTCTATGGCGTTGAAGTCAAATCCGACGAACCCGATGACGAGGACGAGGAAAGCCGCGAACTGCCGCCGCTGGCCGTGGGCGACAAGCCCGCACTCGAAGCGGTCGACATCGAGCAGCATTTCACTCAGCCGCCCAGCCGCTATACCGAAGCCAGCCTGATCAAGAAGATGGAAGAGCTCGGCATCGGTCGGCCGTCCACCTATGCGGCGACGCTGACCACGCTCAAGGACCGCGACTATGTCCGGCTCGAGGGCAAGGCGCTGCATCCCGAGGATCGCGGACGCATCGTCACGGCCTTCCTCGAGAACTTCTTCAACCGCTATGTCGAATATGGCTTCACTGCCGGTCTAGAGGAACAGCTCGACGAGATTTCGGCCGGTACGCTGGACTACAAGCAGGTGCTGCGTGATTTCTGGAAGGATTTCACAGCAGCCACTACCGAGATCAAGGATCTGCGCGTCTCAGAGGTTCTGGATGTTCTCAATGATGCTTTGGCCAGTCGCATCTTCCCGCCCAAGCAAGACGGCGGCGACCCGCGCCATTGCCCCACCTGCGGCACCGGCCAGCTGTCGCTCAAGCTGGGCAAGTTCGGCGCCTTCATCGGTTGCTC
>JAHJOS010000372.1 GCA_018820005.1 Alphaproteobacteria bacterium
ATGCGGTGATTCTTGGTCAGGCTGAGCAGATGATAGCAGACCTCGAACCGCTCCGGCCGATCGGGATAGTCGACGCCGGCAATCTCGACCAGCTGCTGATATTCATGCTTGTCGCGCAGCTTCTCGAGAACTGTGGCCAGCTTCGGGCGCTCGACGGTAAAGCTGATTTCGCCATAGGCTTCGACGGTATTGATCAGGGCAGAGCCGATCGCCTTGCCAAGTTTGGCAGCGACGCCGCTGTTGCTGGAAATGGCGGGTGCGGAATGGGCCATGCTAGCGCTCGAACGTCCCGATGCGGCGAATTTTCCGCTGCAATTGCATCACCCCGTAAAGCAGCGCTTCTGCCGTTGGCGGGCATCCAGGGACGTAGATATCCACCGGCACGATCCGGTCGCAGCCGCGTACCACGGAGTAGCTGTAGTGATAATAGCCGCCGCCATTGGCACAGCTGCCCATCGAAATCACATATTTCGGATCGGACATCTGGTCATAGACCTTGCGCAGCGCCGGGGCCATCTTGTTGGTCAGCGTGCCGGCGATGATCATCAGGTCAGACTGGCGCGGAGAGGCGCGCGGTGCGGTGCCGAAGCGCTCGATGTCGTAGCGCGGCATCGACATCTGCATCATTTCCACGGCGCAGCAGGCCAGGCCCGTCTGCATCCACATCAGCGAGCCCGTACGCGCCCAGGTCACCAGTTGCGATACTGTCGAAACCAGAAAGCCCTTGTCTGCCAACTCGTCCGTCACATCGGTGAAGAACGGATCGGTAGCACCAGCAGGCTTGTTGGTCCGCGGATCGATCAGACCGGTCGGGCGTGGCGCGACCAGGGTATTGTTCTCGTTCAATCCCATTCCAGCGCGCCTTTCCGCCATTCGTAGATAAAGCCGATCGTCAGCACGCCCAGGAAGATCATCATCGCCCAGAAGCCAAACCAACCGACGTCGCGGAAGGCCACAGCCCAGGGGAACAGAAACGCGACTTCAAGGTCAAAAATGATGAAGAGGATCGACACCAGATAGAAGCGGACATCGAACTTCATGCGCGCATCATCGAAGGCCTCAAAGCCCGCCTCGAAAGCCGAAACTTTCTCGGGATCAGGGTTCTTGATGGCGACAATGAAAGGGGTCACCAAAAGGGCGATACCGATAACGGCAGCAAGCCCCAGGAAGATGACGATGGGCAGATAGTCGCTGAGCAAATCAGTCATGCGGCAGCCTGTTTTCTAGTCCGGTCGGGCGACCGGCGTAACGCGAGTTTCACTTGCAATTGGGGCGAGTAAACCGACGCGACAGATGGTGTTCAGGGCTTAGACCTTTGGCCAACTGGTTTCAAGGGAAAGAAAATATGACAAGAATAATCATATATCGCCGTGACAATGCGCGACGCAGCCAACCTGTTCCACACCGTGATTTCAGATCTAAATTGCGCGAAACGCCCCCTTTCGGAGAATTCTGCTTGCGTGGCGCATGACAAGTCGGGTTGCCCATTGAGTCGCAACGACGGACCTGGACACCACACCAGTCACCCCATCCCGCCTGGTGTCAGAATCAGTTTTGGCATCGACGTTTTGGGGATGGCCGGACAGGCCAGCAATAGGCCTGCCGGCGCCGAACCCTACCCGTCGACCACATAATTGGCAGAACGCCGGGGCTGACCGCTCAAGACGTGAACCCAACGTTGATTCGACGGCACGATCGTCAGGAGACATCGAACACCCAAGCCTCACGGCCCGGTCGAGTACGCCGGAACGGCGCGCGGCATCAGCAACGCCAGAAGTGGCAAGCGGCCTGGCAAATATCCGATATCAATTGATGTCTGCGTCAATTCGGGGAGCAAGCGCTCCAACCCGATATCGGTGTGCGGCACGGAGCTACGCACAAACCAAAACGACGAACCGCTGGGCGGTTCGTCGCAATGGGTTTGCAAGATTTTGGTCAGCAGGGCAGCAAGCCGCCCTGCCGATTACAAATCTTAGAAGTGGTAGAACACGCCAACGGTTGCCTTGGCACCGTCGAAGAACTGGTCGCCAGCGGCGTTCGAGAAATCGCCGAGGCCGAGCACTTCGCCACGAACCGACACAGCGTCGGTCACAGCAACTTCAATGCCGCCGCCGAGAGCATAGATGCTGTCGGTCGTGCCGGCCTTGGAGGTCAGGCCAACACCGCCAGCTGCGTAGACAAGCACGCTGTCGGTGACAACGGCGCCAACGCGAGCGAGGGCGAGGAACATGCCAGCGCCATCGACGTTCTGGAACACGTAGTCGCCCTGGACTTCGAGGCCCAGCAGGATCGGATCAGCAACGATGAAGTTCACGCCGGCAGCAGCGCCGATCGAGAGCTTGGAGTTGTTGATGTCGAGGTTGGTCAGGCCGTTGGCATTGGTGAAGACGCCGCCCAGGTTCACACCTGCGTACAGGCCTTCCCAGTTGAAGCCAGCAGCTTCATAGATCGGAACTGGGGTCGAAGGAACGATAAGGTCGGCAGCCTGAGCACCACCAGCGAGCAGCGCGGCAGCAGCCACACCGAGAGAAAGCGAACGTACAAACATATCTTGCACTCCCGTATAAGTTAACCGTAGTCGAGCCCTACATGCTCCAACCCAACGCGCGTGACAAGTCCCGCCAGCCTAAACTTACAGGTGCGGATAAAATTTGATGACCAATTGGGAGTTGGTGTTGCATCTATGCAGCGCATTTGACCCAATTCGATACAAATGCGACGGAACTGGCGCCAATTGGGGCAACTTCGTGGCGCAATGTGGGCATGAGCATGTCGTGCCGTCAAGATGAAATGTGGCGGGGGCCGCTGTCAGGCCCTGATTCCATGGAATCAGCGTGGTTTAGGCTGCTTTCTCAGCCGCCCGACCGCTCCACGACTAGAAATGGTAATTCGCGCCCACGCTCACTTGATGTGTCGCCAGACCACCATTGGTCGGAATGCTCCGCAGATATTGGGCGTCCAGCGATAGCCGGTCCGACAGCGCCACTTCCATGCCACCGCCAACCAGCGCCTGGCCATCGGCCGGCCCGCTCAAAGCGATTCCATAGCCGCCGGCGGCGTAGACCAGCACATCGTCGGTGACGACGAGGCCTGCGCGGCCCAGGATCTGCCCCTCGCTCGCCGTACCGATATCGCCTGCCAGTCCCTGTACAGCGACTTCTGCGCCAACCAGGTAGAAGTTGAATGTCGTATTTACGCCGGCCTGCACGCCCACGCCGTAACTGGCGGAAGTTGCTCCGCCGCCCTGCGCCGCGCCATATATGCCTGCGTAAAAGCCATCCCAGTCAAAACGGCCAGCATCAGCCACAGGCAATTCGGCTGGCGCGCTGGTTTCGATAGCAATGGAATCGGCGCCCGACGCAGAACACACGGCCGCAAGCGCCAGCAATGCGGCGAGCATCAACGTCCTCGGGATGCTTGTCGTGAGCCTCATCTCAAAAGCTCCTCGTGTGCTGCTGGCGAGACATCTCACCAGTCTCGCGCGGGACTCGCAGCCTAGTCTCTAATGATCACGTTATCAGTGGGAGCATAGTCACCTGCCTTGCAGGCCAAAACTCGCCCGCGACAGGGCCATTTTGGGGCAATGTCTAGGCCTGAAAAGCAAACGGGCCCCGCAGGGCCCGTTGTCGTTCCTATGGAATGGATGATCAGAGGGTACCCACCAGCACCGGGTCGTCACGGTACACATCGGGGAAGATCTGCTTGAGAGCCGCAACCTTTGGCAGATCGTTGACCACGATATAGGGCCACGTCGGATTGAGCGTCAGGAAGTCCTGATGGTACTGCTCGGCGGGATAGAAGCCTTTGAAGTCTTCTATGGTGGTCACGATCGGGCCTTCGAACAGGCCGGTTGTGTCGAGCTGGGCGATATAGGCCTTGGCGGTAGCGGCCTGTTCCGGGCTTTGCGGGAAAATAGTGGAGCGATACTGAGTGCCGTGGTCGGGACCCTGATAGTTCAGCTGGGTCGGATTGTGCGCCACCGAGAAATAGATGTGAAGCAGTTCGCCATAGCTGACCACCGACGGATCATAGGTCACTTCGACGCTTTCGGCATGACCTGTGGTGCCGCTGCCGGTCAGTTCATACTGCGCCGTCTCGGCGCTGCCCCCCGAATATCCTGATACCGCGCGCGTCACACCTTTGACGTGCTGAAATACGCCCTGCACACCCCAGAAGCACCCGCCGGCAAAGACAGCTGTCGCGCTGGTGCCTGTTTCGGCCAGATCCTGGGCAGGCGCCGGAATGACAACAGGCGCTTCCTGCGCGGTGGCGGCCTGGTGCATCAGGCCGAGCGCCATCGCGGGCAAAACGAGCAATGAAGCCAGCGCCGCACGCCAGCCGAGTCGTCCAAAGGCTGAAGCAGTCTGAGTCGTTTTCATAAGCAAACTTCGGTTGAGTCAATGTACTCGCCAGTTCGTCTTGTATGCAGCTTTGGTTACGCCGGATCAGCCATATCACGGCGATATGAACGCGCCAGCCTGCTGGCAGGGCCAGAAAGTCGGCGCCCAGGGCATCCGCGGAGGTCCGGCCTGACCGTCCACCTTACTGGTCCATTTGCTGAACGAGTTGTTCAACATAGGGCATCATGCCCGCAACAATCACGGCGACGCCGCCGGCATTGGGGTGCAGCATGTCGGGCTGGTTGAGCGCAGGATCGAGCGCCACCCCGTCGAGATAGAATGGATACAACAGCGCGCCATATTGGTTTGCCAGTGCGGGGTAAATGGCGTCGAAGCCCTCGACATAATCGGCGCCCAGGCCACGATTGGCCTTCATGCCGAGCAACAGCACCGGCAGATGCAACGTCTCGAGCCGCGCCATCATGGCGTTAAGATTGGCCTCGACGTCTGCCACGGGCAGGCCTTGCAGCATGTCATTGGCCCCCAGCCCCAGGATCACCGCATCGGCAGGCTCACCCAGCGTCCAATCCAGCCGCGCCAGCCCATCGGCGGTCGTGTCGCCCGAAACGCTGGCGTTGACGAGCATTGCATCCAGCCCAGCCGCATCCATGGCAGCTTGCAACTGACCCATCAGGCCCGCGTCGGCCGAAAGGCCGAGGCCCGCCATCAGCGAGTCGCCGTAGAGCAGAATCGTGTGCGTGGCAGCAGCAGCCGGTTGCAGCAATGCCGCAACCGTGCCCACCAGGGCCATTGCGCCCAGGCCCAAGCGCCCCCATTTTGTCTTGGCGCTCACGCGCCTGCCCGCTTCATTTGTTTCCAGCAACATTCGGCCCCATCCCATGATCGACACCATTGCCCACACGCGGGATATGAACCTGCAGCTTAAGTCCGGCGGCAATGCGCTTCATATCCTGAAGTCCATCACGTTTGCGATAAGGCCCGGGGAGGTGATGTCGATCGTCGGCCCTTCCGGCAGTGGCAAGACCAGCCTGCTGATGGTCCTGGGCGGCCTGGAAAAGGCCAGCGACGGGCAGGTATCGGTAGGCGGAACCAGTCTGTCGGGCCTGAGCGAGGATCAACTCGCCGAGGTCCGTCGCAACAATATTGGTATCCTGTTCCAGAACTTTCATCTCATCCCCTCGATGACCGCGCTCGAGAACGTCGCCCTGGCGCTTGAGATCGCTTTTGACGACATGCCTGTCAGCGAGATTACCGAACGCGCGCGCAAGGCCCTTGCCGACGTGGGGCTGGCCGCGCGGGAAACCCATCTGCCGAGCGCCCTGTCGGGCGGTGAACAACAGCGCGTTGGCCTGGCCCGCGCCATCGTCACGCGGCCCAAGCTGCTGCTGGCCGACGAGCCAACCGGCAATCTTGACCAGGAAACGGCGGCGACCGCCATCGAGCTATTGTTCGATCTGGCCCACCGCAACGACATGGCCGTGCTGCTGATCACCCACGACAATGTCCTGGCCCAGCGCGCCGATCGGCGCATGCGCATGGATCACGGCATGCTCAGCGAAATAGAACTGGCTTCAGCATGAACCGGCTGCGCAGCTGGCTGCGTGTATCGCTGATAGACCTGCGCGGCAGCGCTCGGCGCTTTGTCATTCTGATTGCCTGTCTCGCGCTTGGCGTCGCCGCCATTGGCACGGTCAGCGCCGTGCGCAGCAGCGTCGAGACCGCGATCGGGCGCGACGCCCGCTTGATTCTGGGCGGCGATCTTGAACTGCGATCCCGGCGCAGCGACATCGACGCCACGGTAGCCGACGCCCTGGCTGCGCTCGGCCGCGTCAGCCGGGAAGTCGAGATCAATTCCCAGGCCGCTGCCAACGGCAAGACCGCTTTTCTCTCGCTGAAAGCTGTAACGGATGCCTATCCGCTGGTCGGCAATGTCACGCTGGCGCCAGGCGCAGAGGCCGGCACCGTCGCAGATCTTCTTGCCGAGCAAGATGGCACATTCGGCGTGTTGCTGGCGCAACAGGCCGCCCTGCGGCTGGGCGTGGCCGTCGGTGATACTGTCCGCATCGGTACGCTCGAGGTCCAGTTGCGCGCCATCATCGACGCCCTGCCCGACCAGGCAACGGCGGGTTTCCAGCTTGGCTCGCCCGCCCTGATCTCGAGCCTGGCCCTGGCGCCCGCCGGGTTGCGCGAAGCAGGCGTCCTCAGCCAGTTCCGCTACAAGGTCCTGCTGCAAACCGGCACCTTCGACACCGCCAAGACTCGGTTGGACAGGAACTTTCCCGACCACGACTGGCAACTGCGTTCGCCGCGCCAGTCAACCGCCACCATATCCCGCTTCATCGACGTCTTTGGCAATTTCATGCTTGTTGTGGCGTTGTCGTCCATGGTGGTGGGTGGCATGGGTGCAGCCAATGCCGTTGCCGCCTATATCGGCGAACGCCAGGGCGCTATAGCGACGATGCGCTCGCTGGGCGCCAAGGGCCCCCGCATCCTGGTGCATTTCCTCGCTCAGATCGCGGCGCTCTCGCTTCTGGCGATCCTGATCGGGCTGGGCATAGTTGCCGTCGCGACATTGGCCCTGCTGCCCCTGCTGTCGAACCTGATCGGGATCGATCTGCCCGCCACATTGGACGGGCGGTCCATGCTGGTCGCAGCAGCGATTGGCCTAGTTACCGCACTGGTCTTTTCCTGGCTGCCGTTGCTGCAGGCACGCGCCATACGGCCCGCCCTGCTGTTTCGCGCAGGCTCTTCGGGCGCCATGGAACCGATGGATTGGCGCACCACGCTCAAGCCCGCCGCCCTGGTTCCCCTGCTGGCAGGCCTGACGGTCCTGTTCGCACTCACCCTTTTGGTTGCCAACGACATGGTGCTGGTCGGCATCTATTTTGCCGGCACTTTGCTGGCGGTTGGCCTGCTGCGGCTGGCAGCAGCGATGTTGCGACGGGGGCTGCTCAGGTTCCGCCCGTCTCGACACAGGCTGCTGCGTCAGGCCGTCTCGGCCATCATCCGCCCGGGGGCGCCAACCGCGACCGTTCTGGTCTCGATGGGCATGGGGCTGTCGCTGCTGCTCTTGATCGTCACGACGCAATCCAACATCAACCAGCAGATCGCCAGCGAGGTCAGCAGCAATGCGCCCGACTTCGTCCTGCTCGATATGGATCGTGACAAGCTGGCTGGCCTTGAGGCCTTCGTCGCCAAGACGCCAGAGATCGAGACGCTGACGACAATCCCCATGCTGCGCGGCACCATCACCGAAATTGCCGGTGCGCCTGCACCTTCCAGTGAGGACGTCCCGCGAGAGGTGGCGGACATGTTCCGCGGCGACACCACGCTGACCTGGTCCGCCCAAATTCCAGAAGGGACAGTCCTCGCCGAGGGCACTTGGTGGGCCAGCGACTACGCAGGGGCGCCACAGGTGTCCCTGAGCACCGACATGCGCGACGGCCTGAACCTGGCACTAGGGCAGACCATCACCATGTCCATCGCGGGACGCCCGCTGACCATGACCATCGCCAACTTCCGCACCGTCGACTGGCGCAGCCCCGATTTCAACTTCCGCATCATCGTGTCGCCCGGCCTGATCCAGAGCGCGCCGCAATCCTATTTCGGCTCCATCAAGGCCGCCCCGGACCAGGCACCGGTTGTCGAATCTGGACTGATCGCCGCGCTGCCCTTGCTCACCTTTCTGCCGGTGGGCGATGCACTGGCGCGGGTGCAGTCGATCTTTGACGGCTTGATAAATGCCATCGCGCTGGTCAGCGGCACCGCCGTTGTTGCCGGCGTGCTGGTGCTGGCCGGCGCCTTGAGCGTGGGCCGAAAGCAGCGCGAGAGCGACGCCGTCGTCATGAAGGTGCTGGGCGCCCGCCGGTCTCAGGTTATCCTGGCGTTCCTGATCGAATACGCGCTGCTTGGCGCCATCGCGGCCGTATTGGCAACAGCGATTGCGGTGCTGGGCGCCTGGGCAGCCTCGACATTCCTGCTCGAGATCGGCTTTGCGGTTCAGCCGCTGCAATTGGGAATGCTGGTGCTGCTCGTGATTGTGGTGACCACGGCGACAGGCGCAGCGACCACCTGGTCAGCCATGTCGGCACGCCCGGCCGAGCGCCTGCGCGAGGAAGGCTGACCCATCGTGGCGCCTCAGTTGAAAGCCCGCACCTCGACTGGCGCCCGGCACGCAATGGCGGCTTTGCGGCCCCATGCCAGCGCCACCTCCATGTCCGGCGCCTCAAGCACCCAGAACCCGGCGATATGTTCCTTGGTTTCCAGATAGGGCCCATCGGTAACCAATTGCGTACCAGTCGGCTTGGGTCGAATTGCCTTGGCGCCGGCTATTGGCGCCAGCCCGCCGACAAACTTGCGGACGCCGGCCGCCACCATCTCAAGATTGAGCGCATCGATGGCCTGCGCCATGGCCTCGTCTTCCCGCACCGCAGGGTCGTAATCATCCGAATGGTGGATGGCGATCAGAAACTGGGACATGTTCACTCCTTCAAGTGCATCACTATGGCTGCGTCATAGCGACGATTGACCGACCGCCATCCAGACGAAACGCGCAAAAAAATCCGCACGCCGGAACACGGATCAGGGTCGCCCGATCGCACCACGGACACCCACGCCAGCGCTGATTGATTCAGATCATGGCGGTCCAGGCGCCCAACACAGACTATACGTGGACTGGCACGCTGCCGATCCATCTACTTTGTGTGTTCAACCTGTGAGATCTGGCCAATGTCGCGCGTCACTGACTTCGCCCAATCCAACCGGGATGGCATTCTTCTCGCCATCGCCCTTCTCGGCCTCATGGCGGGCACGGCATTCTACCTTGCCGGCTCGACCCAGGCGAACCTGGCCTGGGCCTTGGGCACGGTGCCGGTTCTGGCGGGATTGCTGATCCAGATTGTCCGCTCCCTTCGCCGGGGTGACGTTGGGCTCGATGTGGTGGCCGCGCTGTCGATGTCTGCAGCGCTGGCATTCGGGGAGCCGCTGGCGGGCAATGTGGTGGCCCTGATGTATTCGGGGGGGCAACTGCTTGAGGCATTTGCCGCAGGCCGCGCCCGGCAGGAGATGACTGCCCTGCTCGGAAAAGTCGCGCGCACCGCCATGCGCTACACGGGCACCGCGCTCATTGAGGTTCCCATCACAGAACTCGTCCCCGGCGATCGCCTGCTGATCCGACAGGGCGAAGTGCTGCCGGTTGACGGCCATGTCGCCAGCGGCAAGGCCGAGCTCGATATGTCCGCCCTGACCGGAGAGTCGCTGCCTGCCCAGGTCGCCACGGGTGGCGAAGCGCTGAGCGGGGCTACACTGCTGGGGGCGCCCTTTGACCTGCTGGCCAGCCGTCCTGCCGCCGACAGCACCTACGCCGGCATCGTCAGGCTGGTGGAGGCAGCGCAATCCAGCAAGGCACCAATGGCACGATTGGCCGACAAATATGCCATGGCGTTCCTCATGCTCACGGTGGCGCTCGCCGGCGCCGCCTGGGCGGCAACCGCAGATCCATTGCGCGCGCTCGCCGTACTGGTCGTTGCCACGCCCTGCCCGCTGATTCTCGCCGTGCCGGTCGCCATCATTTCGGGCATGTCTCGTACCGCCCGCATTGGCGTACTGGTCAAAAATGGCGGCATGCTCGAAGCACTCGCACGGATCAAGACGGCGGTATTCGACAAGACCGGCACGCTGACCGGCGGCAATGCTCAGGTCACGTCTATCCAGACGGCACCGGGCTTTGCCCAGGATGAGATCTTGCGCCTCGCTGCCAGCATCGACCAGGCCTCAGGCCATGTGGTGGCCAGCGCCCTTTTGTCGGCTGCTGCTGAACGCAAGCTGCAGCTATCGGCGCCACAGGACGCCGTCGAGACAGGCGGCGAAGGCATCACCGGTCTGGTGGATGGGGTGGCCCTGGCGGTCGGCGGTAGCCAATATGTTACGGGTTTGCTCGCAAGCGGCAGTTTCGAGACACTCAGCCTAGAGGTTCCCGATGATGCGATGGTCGTCTGCGTTGCCATTGCGGGCCTGCCTGCAGGCGTCATCGTGCTGCAAGATCAGGTGCGGGACGACGCAAGGCAATCGCTGGACGCCTTTCGCGCTGCCGGCATTGCCCGCATCGTCCTGGCCTCGGGTGACAAGAAAGCGATTGCAGAGCGGGTCGGCAGATCTCTGGGCGTCGATCTGGCTCTGGGACAACTGACCCCTGCCGAAAAGGTGGACGTCGTCAAACGCGAAGCAGCCAACGGCGCGGTGATGATGGTTGGCGACGGGGTCAACGATGCCCCCGCCCTGGCCGCGGCCGATGTGGGCGTCGCCATGGGCGCACGGGGTACAGCAGCCTCGTCACAGGCATCGGGCGTGGTGCTGTTGGTGGATGCGCTGGCGCCATTGGCCAGGGCTATCGTCATCGCAAGACGCACCCGCACCATCGCGCTTGAGAGCGTCTTTGCCGGGCTGGGCCTGTCGATAATTGCCATGATGGCAGCCGCCTTCGGCTATCTGCCGCCGGTGCAAGGTGCCCTGCTGCAGGAAGTGATCGATGTCGCCGTCATTCTGAACGCTCTGCGCGCGCTGAGATAGGCAGGCTGGCGGCAGCTCAATCTGGCAGATCAACCCGTTCACCTGACCCAAGATGTGCTAAGTCATTGATTGGCAACAGTGACGAGCGCACAGCCGATCCGGGCGCCTTCTAGCCGACATTGGAGACCGCCATGTGCTTTTCTGCCCCCGTCAGCTTCAGCACCGGACTGCTACTGACCGGCCTCGGCGTGCTCAGCCTGAGCCGGGTCCGACGCCCGCAGATGCGCCTGTTCGCCGCCCTGCCCTTGCTATTCGGCATCCAGCAACTGACCGAGGGCTTTATCTGGACCAACTTGCCACAAAGTCCGCCCGGGCCGCTGCTCTATGGCCTGACGCAGTTCTACGCTTTCTTCATCGGCGTAATGTGGCCAATTCTCTTTCCCCTGAGCCTGCTGCTGTTCGAGCCCATCCGCATCCGGCGTCGCTTGATCGGCGCGGTGATCGCGGCGGGTATCGTGATCGCCATCTACACGCTCGTGGTAATGGGCCTCTTTGGCTTCACGGTCCGTGTCGCCAACAATTGCCTGGTCTATGACAATCCCGCAGGGATCTGGCCGGGCATGGAGCTTTTGTATCTCCTCGTCACCTGCGGGGCGTTCTTTATCGCAAGCGACGATCGCATTCACTGGATTGGCGTCGCCAACCTGGCCGGATTCGGTATCGCAGCGAGCTTTTTCAGCCTCAACTTGCCATCTGTGTGGTGCTTCTGCGCTGCGGCCATCAGCAGCCTGATCTATTTGTATGTGCGGGCTCGAAATCCGGCCAATACGCCCGGCGCGACCTAGATCGCCTTTTATCAACGCTGTGAAATACTCTAGCCCGAACAGCGGCTGCGCCGCTGTCAGAGGGTCCGAACAGCGGCTGCGCCGCTGTCAGAGGGTCGACACCCTGCCATCGCTCACCAGGATGCGCCGGCGGCAATGGGCCGCGATGGTCTCATCATGGGTGGAGATCAGGAAGGTTGTCTGTTCGTCCGAATTGATCTCGCCGATCAGTGCCATCACCTGGTTGGCCGACTCGCGATCAAGGTTGCCGGTCGGTTCATCGGCCAGCACCAGTTCAGGCTTGTTCATCAGCGCCCGGGCGATGGCCACGCGCTGCTTCTGGCCGCCCGACAGCTGGGTCGCCATAAAATCCATGCGATCGGCCAGTCCCACGCGCGCCAGCAATTCGCGCGCTCGAGCCCGGGCCGCAGCCGTTTCGCGGCCAGCAAAGACCGCGGCCGGGAACATGACGTTTTCGACGGCGGTAAAGTCAGGCAGCAAATTGTGAAACTGAAACACGAAGCCGATGTGCCGGTTGCGGAAGCCGGTCAATTCGGCATCGCTGGCATGGGTCAGATCGGTCCCCAGCATGGTGTGCTGCCCCGATGTCGGTTGCAGCAAAGTGCCCATTATGGTCAGCAGCGTACTCTTGCCCGACCCCGATGGACCGAGCAGCGCCGATAGCTCTCCCGTTTCCATTTGCAGGTCCAGACCTTTGAGGACGCGGGTTTCCGCGTCCCCCTCGCCATAGGTCTTGACCAGATCCCGTATCGCAAGGAGCTCGCTCATTGGCCGATCACGCTTACCGGATCGACCCGAGCCGCCGAACGGGCTGGCAGAATGGACGCAAGGATGGCCCCGACGGTAGTGAGCACGATCGCCAGACCATAGGCACCCTGGCGCACATCGACCGGCAGGCCGCCCGGCGGCGCCAGTTCGGGGACCGGAAACGGCGCAAGCGCCAGAAAACCGAGACCAGCACCGATCAAACCGCCCATCAGCCCAATCAGCGTGCCCTGCGCGACGAACACCCCAACGACGAAGCGCCTGCTGGCGCCCATGGCACGCATTATGCCGATCTCAGGCCGGCGACGATAGGTTGAGAGCAACAAGGCGCTGGCCACCCCGATCACAATTGTAATCAGCGCAAATCCCTTGATCAGATTGCCCGAGCTGGCCTGCGCCCGCAGACCATCGAGCAATTGCGCATTGCCTTGCGTCCACGGCGTTGCCTTAAGGCCGGTCTGGGCGGCAATGCGCGACGCAAAGTCATTGGCCTGATTGAGGTCGGCCAGCTTGATTTCGATGCGCGACACCCCCTGGGGCTGCGCGAACAGGGTGCGTGCAGTCGCCAGACTTACAAACGCCGCCCGACTGTCCAGCGCATCCACCCCGATCTCGAATATCCCAGTGACCACCAGAGTGCGTTCCACGTCACGATCGGACTGCAGGCGTACCACTTGCCCTGCGCTGATGCCCAGATCCTCAGCCAGACCCGAACCGATGATGACACCTGAATTGGTCAGATCGGTCGATCCCGCGACCAGCGCCTTAGCGATATTGGCAATATCAGACACCTTGGCGGCCTCGACACCGGTCACGCCGACCGGGGCACGGGTCTGCCCGCGCACCACAAAGCCATTGCCAACGATCTGCTGGGAGGTTGCGGCAACGCCGGGGAGCGCTTCGATCAGCGGCAGGAAGGCGTCGGCCGTCCGCAGCAAAGTCCGCTGATTGCCGGCGCGCTGCTGCACAACCAGGACGTCCGGGCTATCCGGCAGCAGGGAAATCGCATCACGGTCCGGTGCCTCAATGGTCACATGGGCAATATCGCCCACCGTGCGCTGCAACAGGAAAACGGCCAGGCCGCCGATAAGCGCGCTCATGAAGATGAAGACAAAGACGCCTACCGCAACGCCTGCGATCAGCAGCCCGGTCTGGCCCTTGCTGGCGGTGAGGTAACGCAGCGCTATTTTGAGGCCATAGAGCATGGCCTCAATTGGCCACGGCGGCCTGCCCGGCGCTCACCGAGCCAGGCGCCAGAATGACGCTATCGCCGACCGCAAGACCGGTCGTCACGATGACGCGCTCGGCTGGCCAGTCCTCGAAGGTGACCGGCCGCGCCGCCACCGTTCCATCGGCAATGACCATCACATGGCTTTGCGAGCCTTCCGTCACGATCGCAGCGCGCGGCACCGAAATGGCCGCATCGGTCTGTGAGACAATGATATTGGCATTGACGGTGAGCCCAACGGGCAAGTCGACCACTGCGTCGAAGGCGATCTTGACAGCGCGACCACCCGTGGCCGGATCGACCGTGGGCGCGGCAAAGCTCACCGTGCCATCACGGGCCACGCTATCGCCGGCTGGTTTGAGAAGGGCCTTGAGCCCGGCATGAATACGGGCCGAGTAGATCTCGTCGACATCGGTTTCGACCAGCAGCTGATTAAGATCGGCAAGGGTGAAAAGTTCAGTCTGGGTATCCACCAATTGCCCGCGATCCACCGCGCGGTTGAGCACAACCCCGGAGATGGGCGCGGTTATCGTATAGAGCGCCAGCTGACTCTGTGCCTGGTCCAGTGCCGCCCGCAGCCGTTCCACTTCATTGCTTGCAGCGGTCAGCGACCGCTCGGCGTCTTCGCGCGCCACCCGGGTTGCATTCTCGCCGAGCGCCTTGGCGCGGTCCGAATTGGCCTGTGCCTGCTGCTGTTGCACCAATCCTGCATCAAGCGCGGCGCGTGCCTGATCCACCAACGCGCCAGGCTGGCTGGTGTTGAGCCTGACCAGCAGATCCCCCGCTGCAACAGCGTCGCCCTCATCGGCGGCAACGTCGATCACCTGGGCGGCCACCAAGGAACGGATATCCACCGTCTCGCGCGCAGCAATGCGTCCATTGACGGCCAGAACCTGCGACACCGGCCCCAGCGCCACCTGCTCCACAGCAACCTTGGCGGGACGCGCCTTCCAGGGTTCGGCAACTATTGCATAGCCGCCCCCGACCAGAAGCAGAAGCACGAGTGCGCCCCAGATCCAGCGCCGCTTTGGAGATCGGGCCGATGAGGAGACAGGAGGAACTGGATGGCTTGCCATGGCACTCGTTTGGGGTAGCTCCTGCCTTCTACGTGGCGCGCCTGAGGCTGGATTACCAGGAAGCTCGGGAAGATCTGTTGGATAGGGCTAGCCCCGATTCCTGCCGAATCCCCAGCATGCTGTTCCGCTAGACTATCCCTGTCGAGCGATGTGCGCAGCCCTTCATCGGTGCGGCCCGCACCCGGGCGCAGCGCCCCGCGATCAGCTAGGGAACGCCTGAACCAGACTGACCAACTAGCCGTTGGGCCCGAGCAAGAACCGGCGCATCGATCATCTGCCCATCCATGGCAAAGCTGCCCGTGTGCTGCCTTGCCATGACCAGGACCCGCCGTGCCCAATCGAGCTCTTCTGCGCTGGGCGCAAAGCCCGCGTTCAGCACCGTTACCGCACTTGGGTGTACGCAGGTGGCGCCATCGAAGCCATGTTCCCGCGCTTCGGCGACCGCTGCGCTGATGGCCTCAAGATCGCTATAGTCTGCAATGGAGCGCAGCAGGCCAAGCGACAGCAAACCGCGGGACTTGGCCGCGTAGTGCACCAACAGCTTCGGCAGGTGCAGCACCGCCGGTGTGGGCCGCGCCCCCAGCGCCAGCGCCAGATCTTCACCGCCGGCAATCAGGCCGATCAGGCGGTCCGCGGCCGCGATGCTGGCCGCATTCAATACCGCGCCAGGATCCTCGATC
>JAHJOS010000373.1 GCA_018820005.1 Alphaproteobacteria bacterium
CGCTCCGAAGAGCGGCCCTTTCGCAATCGATACGTCGTTTCGCTTAGCGCGAGTAGAATTCGACGACCAGGTTCGGTTCCATCTGGACCGGGTACGGCACATCCGACAGGCCCGGGACGCGGGCGAAGGTTGCGGTCATCTTGTTGTGGTCGACTTCGACATAGTCCGGCACATCGCGCTCAGCCAGCTGGGTGGCTTCGATCAGCACGGTGAGCTGCTTGGAACGCTCGCGCACTTCGATCTTGTCGCCAACCTTGACCTGGTAGGACGGGATGTTGACGCGCTTGCCATTGACCATGATGTGGCCGTGGCTGACGAACTGGCGGGCCGCAAACACGGTTGCCACGAACTTCGCACGATAGACGATCGCGTCCAGACGGCTCTCGAGCAGGCCAATCAGGTTCTCGCCGGTGTCGCCCTTGACGCGGGCAGCTTCGGTATAGAGGCGCTTGAACGCCTTCTCGGTGACCGAACCGTAGTAGCCCTTGAGCTTCTGCTTGGCGCGGAGCTGCAGACCGTAGTCGGAGAGCTTGCCCTTGCGGCACTGACCGTGCTGGCCGGGGCCATAGGCACGGGCGTTGAGCGGGGACTTCGGACGGCCCCAGATGTTTTCGCCAAGACGGCGATCGATTTTGTACTTGGCTGAATGACGCTTCGACATCGCGTATCCTTCTTTTTGAGCTTGGCCCCGAACAGCAATGCACTGTTCGGATTTGGCCATGCGTCTTGTTGACGAATGGATCGCGCCCTCCTCTGCCATCCCGAGGGATGACCGACAGACCCCAATTATTTTAGGAGATCCCGGGTGCGCCTATGGACCCAAAGGTCGCTATAGGTGGCCGCGTGATAGGCAATTGCGACGGTTTCGTCAAGCCGCCTCGGGATCGCTGCTGCCGTCGACCACCATCTTCTTGTCCAGCGTGCGCTGGTTGCGCAGGCCGGGGAAGATAATGCTCCAGATCACTGCCACCGCGATGGCGCCGATACCGCCCACGGCCACCGCGGCCACCGGGCCGATAAAATGGGCAACCGTACCGGCGCGGAACTCGCCCAGTTCATTGGAGGCGCCGATGAACACCGAGTTCACGGCGTTGACGCGGCCGCGGACTTCCTCGGGCGTCCACAGCTGCATGATGGTCTCGCGGATGGTGACGCTGACCATATCGGCCGCCCCCACCAGCGCCAGGGCGGGAATGGAAATCCACACCGTAGTCGAGAGGCCGAACACAAAGGTGAAAAACCCGAACAGGCCGACGAATAGGAACAGCAGCCGCCCGGCATGGTCACGGATGGGAAACCGCGTCAGCACCAGCGCCATGACGATCGCGCCCATGCCCGGCGCCGCGCGCAACAGGCCCAGCTCCTCGGGGCCGGCATGCAAAATGTCCTTGGTGTAGACGGGCAGCAGCGCCACCGCGCCGCCCATGAGCACAGCAAACATATCCAGCGAAATGGCGCCCAGAACCACCTTGTTTGAGAAGATATAGCGGAAGCCGCCGAACATGGTCTCAAGGCTGGTGGCCTGCCCTGCACTCTTTTTCGCCGGCTTGGGAATCAACAGCACGCTGACCATGGCGATCAGCAGCAGCACTGCGCCGGTGCCGAAGGCCACCGTCGGCGCGATGCCATAGAGCAGCCCGCCGGCTGCTGGCCCCATGATCGAAGCAAACTGCCAGGCCGAGGCATTGACGGTAATGGCATTGCTCAGCGCTTCGGGCGGCACCAGATTGGGCGCGAGCGACTGCGCCGCCGGTCCCCAGAAGGCCCGTGCCGTACCCAGCACGATCAAAATGCCGAAAATTGGCCAGACTTCATGGGCCTCGGCATTAACGAACACCAGAAACCCCAGCGCACAGGCCATTTCGACGGTGAGACATGTCGCCATGATGGCGCGGCGGTTGAACCGGTCGGCCGTCAGCCCCGTCACCAGAATCAGCACCAGCGCCGGCAGGAACAGGCACAGCCCCACCAGACCGAGCAGGAACACATTGCCGGTCACATCATAGATCTGCCAGGCAATCGACACCGACATGATCTGCACCGCAAAGCTGACCAGCAGCGTCGTCAGCCAGAAAAAACGGAAGCCAATATAGCTAAAGGCTATGCGGGAGGGGTCGGCGGGGGTGTGCGTGCTCATGGCGGGGAATGTGCACGGCGGCCGCACGGCGTCAAAGCCGAAATACGCCCAAAACGTTCAGCGCAGGCGCTTTCTTGTGCGCCGTGCCATTGCGAACGACATCTTGACCCGAAAGGTCAGCTGGCGTCGTCCTTGGGCGCCGGCTTCTGCCGGTTGGGATTGGGGCGTTCGTGGCGCCGGTCGATCGAGGAAATAACGCCCCGCAGGGTGCGGATTTCCTGGCTCGAAAAATGCCCGCGCGTCAGCGCCGTGCGCAGATTGTCCACCATGCCGGGGCGTTTTTCGGGCGAGATGAAAAAGCCCGACTGATCCAG
>JAHJOS010000374.1 GCA_018820005.1 Alphaproteobacteria bacterium
CCGCCGCCGCCATTGACCTGCAGGTCAACGAAGCCCGGCACGATGGCGCCACCCGCAAGGGCGACGCGCTGAGCATGGGCGGGCACACCATCGGCGCGGACAATGCCCGCGACATGGCCGAACTCGATCAGCAGCGCGGCGTCGTCGTGCCAGTGCTCCCCATCAAAGATACGGGCACCCGCGATGGCCAGCAGGTCACTCATACCGTTTCGGTGACCTTCTTGAGCGCCGGCGGCAGATCGGGGTTGAAGCCGCGATGGCGCGACAGGGCCTCGACCAGGCCATAGAAAGAGACGACCAGCGCCAGCGGATCGGTGATCGGATGGCCGGTGGCAGCAAAGGGCAGCGCGGTCGCGGCGCCCGGACGGTCACTGGTCAGGAAGGCCAGCGCCCCCTGCCCGGCCAGCTTGTGCGTCATATCGGCGACCGAGGCTTCGGCAGCGTCGCGGGCCGCCAGCCCCAGCACCGGATAGCCGCGCGTCACGATGGCCACCGGGCCATGCATCACTTCGGCAGCGCTATAGGATTCTGCCTGGATATTGCAGGTTTCCTTGAACTTGAGCGCGGCTTCATTGGCGATGGCATAGCCGGGGCCACGGCCCAGAACATAAAGCGCGTTCTGGCCGTCCAGTGCTGCAATCATCGGCGACCAGTCGCAGCTCACGGCCTTCTCGAGCGCGGCGGGCAGGTCATTGACAGCGGCCAGCAGTGCCGCGTCATTGCTCCAGCGGGCGATCAGCGCGAGGCCCGCGACGACTGACGCCACGAAGGTCTTGGTGGCGGCAACGCTCTGCTCGGTGCAGGCGTGCAGGTCGATGGTGAAATCGGAGGCATCGGCCAGCGGCGAGGCGGCCGTATTGGTGATGGCGATCGAGAGCGCGCCCGCGCGCCGCGCCGATTGCGCCATGCCCACGATATCGGGCGACTTGCCAGATTGGGAAATCGCGATCGCCGCGCCGCGGGCCAACTTGACGTCCTTGCCATAGATGGAGGCAATGGAGGGACCGATCGAGGCCACCGGCAGGCCCAGCGTCAGCTCGATGGCATATTTGAGATAGGCGCTGGCGTGATCGGATGAGCCGCGCGCGACGGTTGCCACAAACAGCGGGTCACGCTGGCGCAGGGCGGCCGCCGTGGCGTCCAGCACGGGCGCGCTCTTGTCCAGAAACGTCGCGATGACGCTCGGGATTTCGTTGATTTCGCGTCGCATGTGGGTCTGGTTCGTCAGGGTCACGTCTTGCCACCTCCGGTGGTTGCAGAATCGCCGAGCCGCAGTTCGGCGACGAAGTCATAGGTGTCGCCCCGATAGATGGAGCGGGTGAATTCGATAACCCGCCCGGAGGCGAGATAGGATGTGCGTTCGATATTGAGCCCGGCCGAGCCGACCGCCACCTGCAGCAGCTGGGCGTCGTCGGCATCCAGATTGGCAGCGCGGATACGCTGGATGGCGCGCGTGGGCCGATTGCCGGATTTGTCGAGGTGCTTGTAGAGCGAATCCCCGATCGCCTGCGGATCGGGCAGCACGCGGGCCGACAGCGAGGCGCGCTCGATAGCCAGCGGTATGTCGCCGGTCAGGCGCAGGCGCGATATGCGCGCCACCCGGTCGTCAGCCGATAGCCCCAGAATGATGGTCTCTTCCGGCGAGGGCAGATAGAGCGCACGCTCGAGCCATTCGGCCCGCACGGCCATGCCGCGTCGCGCCATATCTTCGGTAAACGAGGTCAGCTGGGACAGCGACTGTTCGACGCGCTGGGTCTGCGGCGCCACGAAGGTGCCCGAGCCATGCCGTTGCACCAACACGCCATCCTGCACCAGTTGCAGCACGGCCTTGCGCACTGTCACGCGCGACACATCAACCTTGGCGGCCAGGTCGCGCTCGGACGGCAAGGCATCGCCGGCATTGATATCGCCGCGATGAATGGCATCCTCAATCCAGCGCTTGAGCTGCAGATAGAGTGGCCCGCCCTGTGGCAAGGCAACCGGACCATCGGCAAAGAAACGGTTGGACAGCTCAGTCACTCACTTCCCTCGTTTGCTCTTGTCACCTTGAATAAACTGCTGCCAATGCGGCCGCGCCAGACATTGCCATGCCCGACACCACATAATACCAATAAAATACCATTCACCAAGACCGATTCCAAGCCCCGGCGCATTTGCCGCCTCTATGCCGCTGCCGCGGGGATAAAGCGCGGATAACCACCCCGTCCAGACGTCCGATTGCCGCGCCGTTCTGGACAAGTGGTATTTTTTTGGCATTATCGCGGCGAGCGGAGACCGGCATGACTGCAGCGCAGACCGAGATGACCCACCCCAGCGCCACAGGCCTGGATACACTGCCACCAGCGGCGATTCTGATGGCGCTGGCAAGCGCGCAGGTCGAGGCCGCCCGCGCTGTGCAGTCGGCGGTGCCCGATATTGCGCGGGCCGCCGAGTTGGGCGCGCGCGCCCTGATGGCAGGTGGGCGCCTCATTTATGTCGCAGCGGGCAGTTCGGGTCTGATGGCGCTGGCGGATGGCGCCGAACTGCCGGGCACCTACGGGCTCGCGACCGACCGCATCGTCATCCTGCTGGCAGGCGGCCTCGCCGCGCTGCCCGCCCTGCCCGGCGGCCCCGAAGATGATGCCGATGCGGCCCATACCGATATGGCCGCCGCCCAGGTTGGTGCCAATGACTGTGTCATTGCCCTGACCGCCAGCGGCAAGACGCCCTATCCGATCGCTGCCGTACAGGCCGCCCGTGCCGTGGGTGCCGCCACCATTGGCGTTGCCAACAATCCCGATGTGCCGCTGTTTGATCTTGTCG
>JAHJOS010000375.1 GCA_018820005.1 Alphaproteobacteria bacterium
CGAAGACGAAGGAACGGCGGCCTCGCCCAAATACCATTCAATACGACCGGCAGACAGTCCCAGACCGCCCTTGGACATCGACTGCAACAGTGCAGTGCCTTCCTCTTTGGCACCTAGCCGGGCAACACAACTGTTGAAGTCATAGTCTACAATCTGACCATCCCGCTCCCGTGCCAGTTCAAGCGAGACCATCGCTGCCATCAGGACGGCAACGGCCCCGATGACCGAGAGCAGCTTTACTACAGGTGTCTTACCTGCACCCAACGCGGCAAAGATGCCCACCATGAACGTTGGCACAAGCAAGCCTTTCGCGCCGGCCAGCAGCACTACTGTGATGCATGGCAGCACGGCCAGCAGGGCCAGGAGTGCTGCAAACCAACGCCGAGAGCTGACGAGGTGGAAGCTGAGCAGAAGCAGCACGCCAACCATTGCCGGTGCTAGGCTATTGGCCACTGCACCATAGGCCGCCGTGGCAATAGTTGATCCGGCAAACTTAATAGTAACTTCTCGGGCAAGCAGGGCGGCGGTTGGGTCTACGATGCTGGCATAAAGGGCAGTGCAGTCAAATGGAACACGCCCAAGAAATACTGCAGTGAAAAGCACCAACATCGCCGCGATCGGCCACGCCGCCCTCGCCTCAAAACCTGCGTTGCCGTGAAAATTGCGGGGCGGGTCCAGTCGCGGCGTCAGCGCCACGTATACCACAGCGCTCAGAGCTGGCAGGTGAGCAAACAGGCTGAATTGCCAGGGAGACTGTAGAGAATCCGATAGGGGATTGGACAGCAGCACGAGGGGCCACTGAAAAATAATGTTCAGCGCCACCGACAGAATCAGGGCCGGCCGGAGCAGGCGGTTCCGGTTGCCGACGGCCAGTGCAACGATTACGGCTGAGCTCAAACCGGCGCACAGCACATTGAACAAAAGAAAGACTGTCAGGTCGGGCCAATCGAGCACAATTGGATAGACAATTGGCGGATAGGACATAGTTGTCTCCAACTTACTCTTTTGCATTTCTGCAGCGTTTTCGAAATCTCGCCTGAGCCTGCAGCACCTGCAATGCAAGGCAGCAATTGCCGTCCCTATTGACGCCGGTCGCCTCAGGTGGTGATAGAGCCTGAGTTGCCATCACACAAGGTGCGCTACCATGTTGCCACTTAAGGGCAGGATCTTCGTGGCGATCGCCTTCGCGGTCGTTTTTGCGTGCTTTTTCAGTGCCCCACTGCTCGTGAATTTGCAAGCATCCGGCCAATATGAAGCTAGGCAACGTGAACTCTATTACCGGTTCGACGCGACGCGGCCCGGCCGGGGCGTACTCGACTATCCCGGCAATCCGGTCGGTGATGTCGCTAAATCCTACGCGATGATCTTGCTGGCGGAACTGACGCGTTCAGAGGAGAAGCGGCTTAACGAGCTGCCTGCGCTGTTCGAGGTCGCGGGCAATTGGCTTCTTGAGCATCCCAACACCGATGACGGCAACAATGTCGGTTGGGGTCTGCCGGTGGCATGGGATGCTTTCGGTGATGGCAGTGAAAATCCAGCAAACGCGATCTACTCGATATCGACGGCGATCGTCGTTGATGGGCTGCTGACATGGAGCGAGGAGCGCCCCGACGCCCCCAAGGACAAAATTGCCCAGCTAGTGGCCAAGGCGCTGGACGGCTTTGTGGCGGCGCCATCTACACCTGATGGCCTGTTCCCATATTCGCTCCAGGCGAGCGATCGGCCCTATGACACATTCAACTCCGCCGCTTATCTGGCAGGGCAGATGCAGCGGTATGGCACGCTGGTCGGTGACGATCGCTACACGGAGGCGGCTGATCGGACAATCGCGTCCCTGATCCGCAATCATAGGGTGTCCACCCAAGGTCATTGGTATTGGACATATTCACTGCAAGAGGCTCGGTCGAACGACCTGCCGCACGCCACCTACATAGTCAAAGGCATCTCGGACTATGCGCGTTTCGGTGGGCGGCTGGCCGACAGCCTCGATCTGCCGGCCACCCTTGGCCTGCTGAGAGAGTATTTGCTGGAGGTCCCCACGGGTGCGACGGAGATCAGGGCCTGGCCGGCTTTTGAAGCAGATGTCACCTTACCCGCGCGGCTATATGATTTGGGCATTGCGCTGTCTGCTGCCTGCAATGAGCCCGGTCTTCGCGATTTAATTGATCCGCTGCTCGGCGTTGTTGCTTCCTACCAGTCAGATTTGGGCTATTTGAAGTACCCCGTTGGCACCGAAGGTATGGAGCCGATAGTCGTCAATGAATACGAGGCTTATCTCTGGTATGGAATTTCAGAGTGTGCAAAAATATGATTTTGCATTGTCTTATTGGTCCGGTAGATATTTCTCTTAGTGTATTATTCTGCTTTTATGCCGAGAGATCACGATGAATTCTCTTGTAGTTATAGCCTATGCGATTTCGGTTACTGTAGTGGGGGTCGCCGCAAGTCGACGCGCGCCCTGGTCTGCCCAAGCGCGGTTGGCCGGGTTGGATTGGGCGGTCGGCATCGCCTTGGGGCCGTTCATTGCTGGTGCGATCGCCATCTGCGCATTGGCCAGCCCG
>JAHJOS010000376.1 GCA_018820005.1 Alphaproteobacteria bacterium
GAGTTCGGCGAACAGCGGCTGCACATTGCGCAGCGCCACTTGGCCTGTCGTGGAATAGCGGGTATGGCCGATCGAGATCGAGCCGGGCAGCTTGGCCAAGAGGGCCGGGTCCGTATAGTGGTCGCCCACCAGGCCCATGCGCTTTTCGGTATGGAACTGGCGCCCATCAAAACTGACGATGCCGGCGGCTTCCTGGCCGCGATGCTGCAGCGCATGCAGGCCCAGCGCCGTCAGCGTCGAAGCATCGCTGTGCCCCAGAATGCCAAACACACCGCACTCTTCATGCAGTGTGTCGCTTTCGAGATCGAAATCGTCGTCGCTCGGATGGTTCAACGCGCTCTCCATACCAACGCTGGTCAACTGCGTCGGGGTGCAGTTGCAAAAGCCAGGTGGCCCATGCAGGGCCGGAACCCCGCATCTAGACCAAATTCGTGACCGCGACCACCACCGGGCCCGCTGGGGCTGGGTTGAGTCAGACGCCGTGATCGTCCGGCGTCGGGCAGTCTAGTTTGTCGTGGTGGCCGGCACCGCAGCGGGTGTGGTCACGGTGGTCGGTGCAACCACAGTGGAGTCAACGCTGCCATCTTCGGTGGCGTCGGTGCCTTCTTCGGCCGTAGCCGGGCCGCCCGAAGTGTCGTCGGTTATGTCCTTGCCGCCCTTGAGAATCTCGTTCACCTGCGTCTCAAGCTCGGGTGGCAGCATGGTAATCAGCGTGTCGCCCATGTTCTTGAGGTGCGGCAGGGTCTGCGACTGCGCGGCCCAGCTCGGCAGATTGGTCGGCAGCAGCCAGGTACCAAAGATCGTCACCACGATGGCAATCAGCACGCCGCGCAGCACGCCGAACACAAAGCCCAGTGTCCGGTCGATCGGGCCAACGCGGCTGTCCACGACAAAGTCGGCAATGCGCATGGTCAAAAGATGCAGAACGATCAGGGCAACGATAAAGCTCACCACGACCGTGGAGATATCGGCCACCGGGGCTTCGGCAATATAGCCGCGCGCGATTTCGGGGTGATACTGCCACATATAGATGGCGATCGCCGCCGAACCGGCCCAGGTGGCAAGCGAAAGCACTTCACGGGTCAATCCGCGCGCTGTTGCCAGAATTGCCGAAATCAGCACCAGCACACCAACACCAACGTCAAACGCTGTCAGCATATTGTTCGCCAAGCTCCATTAGCCGCACAAGAGCTGCCTGAGCCCCGTTGCGGTTCGTTTACCGGCTTTGCACGCCGCTGCCAAGACCTGCCGGGGCCTGTAGGCGTGATCTGCCCAGAAACCACCCGATCAAGGCTATGCCATGATCGGATCGGCCGGACACGATCACGGCAGCGCGCTGTGAGCGATCCCGCGCCACCGCGCCCCTGCCGGCTACCACGAATCGCGTTCAGCCTCGGCCTCGCGCGGCGTCCCCGCCGCCGCGATTTGCGCCACCAGCTCCGAGAGCAGACTATATTCCGATACCGCCAGTCCGCTGTTGCGGTCTGCCGATCCCAGCCGGCCCGTCGAGACCGATTTGAACCCCAGCTTCTGCGCCTCGCGCAGGCGCAGCGCGCCATGCACCACCGGGCGCACGCCGCCCGCCAGCGAGATTTCCCCGAAATAGACCGAATCTGACGGCAGTGGCGAATTGGTCAGCGACGAAATCAGCGCCGCCGCCACCGCCAGGTCCGCCGCTGGTTCGTTGATTTTGAGCCCGCCCGCCACATTGAGATAGATGTCATTGGCGCCGATGCGCACGCCACAGCGCGTCTCGAGCACCGCCACCACCATCGACAAGCGCGAACTGTCCCAGCCCACCACGGCCCGGCGTGGCGTGCCCAGCGGGGAGGGGGACACCAGCGCCTGGATCTCGATCAATATCGGCCGCGTCCCCTCGATGCCGGCAAACACCGCCGATCCCGCCGCGCCCTCGTCGCGCTGGTCAAGGAACAGTGCCGACGGGTTCGCCACTTCCTCGAGCCCCAGTTCGGTCATGGCGAACACGCCGATCTCGTCGGTGGCGCCATAGCGGTTCTTGACCCCGCGCAAAATCCTGAACGTGTGGCTGGTGTCGCCCTCGAAATAGAGCACGGCATCGACCATGTGCTCGACCACGCGCGGCCCGGCGATCTGCCCGTCCTTGGTCACATGCCCCACCAGCACCACCGCTGCGCCGCTCTTTTTGGCAAAGCGCGTCAGCGCCTGCGCCGAGGTGCGCACCTGCGTCACCGTGCCCGGCGCGCTGTCCACCCGGTCGGTCCACAGCGTCTGGATGGAATCGATGATGACCAGGTCCGGGGCAGGGCCGTTCTCGAGCGTCGCCAGAATGATTTCGACATTGGTCTCTGCCGCCAGCAGTACCGGCGCTTCACCCAGCCCCAGCCGCTGCGCCCGCAGCCGCACCTGCGCCACCGCCTCCTCGCCCGATACATAGACGACCCGCTTGCCCAGATTGGCCAGCGCCGCCGCCGATTGCAGAAGAAGCGTCGATTTGCCGATGCCGGGGTCGCCGCCCACCAGCAGTGCCGAGCCCATCACAAAGCCGCCACCGGTCACCCGGTCCAGCTCGGCAATACCCGTCACCACGCGGGCCGCGCTCTCGGTCTCGCCCGACAGCGGCACCAGATTGGC
>JAHJOS010000377.1 GCA_018820005.1 Alphaproteobacteria bacterium
CTGGGCGCCTGGGGCCTGGGCTGGGAAGTCTGGTGCGACGGCATGGAAGTCAGCCAGTTCACCTATTTCCAGCAGGTGGCCGGCTTTGAGTGCAACCCCGTGGCCGGGGAACTGACTTATGGCCTCGAGCGCCTCGCCTGCTATCTGCAAAACGTGGACTCCATCATGGAGCTCAATTTCAATGGCGGCAGCGGCGACGACAAGGTCACCTATGCCGACGTGTTCCTGCAGAACGAGCAGGAGCAGTCCAAGTATAATTTCGAGGCGGCTGACACCGAAATCCTGTTCCGCCACTTTGCCGACGCGGAAAACGAATGTCGCGCCGTGCTGGCCAAGGGTGCCGAGGCCAATCGCCAGACCATGGCTATCCCCGCCTATGAACAGGTGCTCAAGGCTGCCCACAATTTCAACCTGCTCGATGCCCGTGGCGTCATCTCGGTGACCGAGCGGCAGAGCTACATCCTGCGCATCCGCGAACTGGCCAAGAGTTGCGGCGAAGCCTGGCTGCAGACCGCCGGCGGCGGCGCGGAATAATCCGCGCCCGAGCTGGCTTTTGGCCCCGCGCTCCGTTTGGCGCTGCGGGGCCGATCCCGCGGCCCTATTCGAAAATCATGGCGAGCCGACCTGCAAGACGGTCAGCATATGTTTGCGGTTGTCGCGACCACGCCAGCTCATTGATTGCCCATTGCGCAGGCCGATGAGCGCTGTGCCGACCGGGGTCATGACCGAGATGCGGCCCTGGGCGATATCGGCATCCACCGGATAGACCAGCGTAACCGTGGGGTGCTGGCCGCTGTCGGTGCGATAGGTGACCTTGGAGCCCATGCGCACGATGTCGGATGGCACCGTGCCATCTTCGACCACGCGGGCGCGTTCGAGTTCGTAGAGCAGATTGTCGGACTGGTCCGGCGTATGGTCCAGGCCCGCTATGGCCAGGATATTGAGCTGCCGATGGTCTGCTTCCCCCAGCACGATGTCGGGGCTGAGGTCGTTGAAGGACGCAAGTGCGGTCATTGTCGTAAACTTTATGATGTGCAGCCGTTCGCGCGCGGAATGCGCGGCGGAACGGTCGGAAAAATGGGAAATGATGCGCCAGGATTTCGCTGCGAACGCGGCAAGCCTACCCTAAGCAGGCACCGGCGCTGTGGGCGTGCTTAGGGGTGAGATCCCGCCAGGGGATTTTCCAGCCAATGGGTCGCAGTCCTGATCATGCAAATAACTTAGTAATGGGTTGCCGCAAGTCAAGAGGGGCCATTGCGCGCGCTTGTTGCCAGTGCAAATGTCAGTCCTGCGCACCACGCGTTTGAGGGAGCCTATATCGTGTTCGGTTGGATTGTTCTGGGTCTGGTGGTTGTCGCCGCCATCTATGCCATCAGCATCTACAATGGTCTGGTCAAGAACCGGCAGATGGTCGAGGAGGGCTGGTCGGGCATCGACGTGCAGCTCAAGCGCCGCACCGATCTGATCCCCAATCTGATGGAGACGGTGAAGGGCTATATGAGCCATGAGCGCGAGACGCTCGAGGCGGTCACCAATGCACGTGCTGCGGCCACCAGCGCCGCCAGTGGCACGCCAGAACAGCGTGCTGCGGCCGAAGGCCAGCTGTCCGGCGCCCTGGGCCGGCTGATTGCCACTGCCGAGGCCTATCCGGACCTCAAGGCCAATACGACATTTCTGGAATTCCAGGCGGCCCTGCAGACCGTGGAAGAAGAAATCCAGCTCTCGCGCCGCTATTACAATGGCGCCGTCCGCAACCTCAACGTGATGGTCGAGTCGGTTCCCTCCAACTTCATCGCCGGCCCCTTTGGTTTCCAGAAGGCGCAATATTTCGAGCTGGAAAACCCGTCTGATCGCGCCGTGCCGACCGTCAAGTTCAATTGATCCTGATGCGCGCGCTCGTCCGGACCTCAATTGTCTTGCTGCTTGGCCTGTTGCTGGCGTTGCCCGCGGCAGCGCGCGAAGAAATCCGTTCCTACAACAGCAATGTCGTCCTGGCCGCCAGCGGCGACGTAACCGTCACTGAAACGCTGGTCGTCAATGCCGAGGGCGTTGAGATCCGGCGCGGCATCTATCGGGACATTCCCGTGGTGATGCTGACCAGCGACGGCGGCAAGCTGCGGCCTGAGCTCAATGTGCTGTCCGTGCAGCGCGACGGTAGAGACGAGACTTTTCGACAGGAGCGCATGGGCAATTTCGAGCGCATCTGGATCGGCAATCCCGATGTGCTGCTCAACGACGGTCCCCATCGTTACGTCATCACCTACACCATGAGTCGGATGGCACGTTCGTTCGACGACCACGACGAGCTCTATTGGAACGTCACCGGCAACTACTGGATTTTTCCCATTCTGTCGGCCCAGGCCAGCGTCACCCTGCCCGATGGCGCCGTTATCACCAATCTGGCCGGCTACACCGGCGCCCTCGGGTCAACCGAGCAGGCCGTCGTCAGCAAGCGCAATTCCGACAGCACCGCCAGTTTTCGCGCCACGCGTGCGCTTGATGCCGGTGAAGGGCTGACCATCGCAGTGGCCTTCAACAAAGGCGTCATTGTCTATCCTACGGGCATGGCCGCGCTGCTCCAGCAGATCGCAGACCTGCGCGACACCATCATTCCGGTTTTGGCGGCCCTTCTGGCCGTCGCCTATAACGGCCTGGCTTGGTATCGCGTCGGCCGCGACCCGGCCAAGGGCACCATCATTCCCCTGTTCCATGCCCCAAAGGGCTTTTCACCCGCCCTGGTGCATTATGTGAACAAATGGGGCTTCGCCAATTCGGGCTGGACGGCGTTGACGGCGGCCATCTTCAATCTGGGCGTCAAAGGCCTGGTCTCGATCGACAACAGCGCTGACAAGCTCAAGATA
>JAHJOS010000378.1 GCA_018820005.1 Alphaproteobacteria bacterium
CGAGATCGAAGTGACCGAAACTGCTGTCATCGAACAGCGTGAGATTGCCCACCGCGTGCTGCAGCGTCTGGCCGACCATGGCATTGCCATTGCCCTGGATGATTTCGGCACCGGCTATTCCTCGCTCAGCTACCTCAACGCGCTGCCCTTCACCAAGCTCAAGATCGATCGCTCCTTTGTGGCCGATATTGCCACCAACCCTCGCGCCCTGCGCCTCCTGGCCAATGTGGCGCGCCTGGGCCGCGACCTCGACCTGATCGTGATTGCCGAAGGCGTCGAGACCGAGGAACAGCTCAATATCATGCTCGGCCACACCCAGGTGCAGCAGGTCCAGGGCTATTTCTTCAGCCGCCCGCTGCCCCAGCGCGACATTGGTGAACTGATTGGTCGGCTCAACACCGCGCCCCGTCGCGTCGGCGCTAATCGTCGACACGGTTAACGCCTGTTAACCTTTTATTTTTCAATGACAAAAGCAGGTTTCAGCTGATTTTGTTCTGCCAGTAAACTTATCAAATCGCTGCCGTTATAGCTAACAAAAGCTTAACATGTCGCCACTGATGGAGGCGACGTTTCAGCATGACGACTGCGACCCTGGCACCCGGCGGCACATCTCAGTTCGCCCTGAGCCTGATCGATTTGCTTGATCGCGTGCAATACCGCCGCGTCTCGGCCAGCGAGCAGCTCGATCCGGTCTATCGCCTGCGCTATGAGGCCTATCGGCGCGAAGACTTCATCCCCATCAACTCCCAGCAGATCACCCGCGACGCCTATGACGACGCCGCCAATTGCTACTGCTTTGGCGTTTATATCGATGATCGGCTCGTCAGCTCGATCCGGTTGCACATCGCCACCCAGCAGGACCCCACCTCCCCGAGCCGTGCGATCTGGCCCGATGTGCTCGGCGACATTCTCGACAAAGGCGGCAGCTACATCGACCCCAGCCGTTTCACCGCCGATCACGATGCCTCGCTGGCCTTTCCCGCCCTGCCCTACCTGACCCTGCGCATGGCGGTGATGGCCTGCGAGCAGTTTCACGCTACCTATTGCATCTCCTCGGTCAGGCCTGAACACGCGCCCTTCTACAAGCGCGTCTTCGGCTCCACCCAATTGGCCGGCGAAGGCTATTGGGGCGAACTGACCTTTCCAGTCTGCCTTTACGCCTCCTATATCCCGGTGATGTATCCGCGCGTCATAAAGCGCTACCCGTTCTTTGACTCCACGCCCGAGGAGCGCGCCATCCTGTTCGGCCCCGCCGGCGACGCCATCGCCGCCATCAACCCCACGGCCCGCCAGGCCCAGCGCCTGCGCCAGCTCGAAGCCCAGGACTGACCGGGCTCAAGCTGCGACAAACCAGACACAGGCCAGCCGCATTGCGGGCGTATCATGCCTTTCAGATCCGACGAGAATAATGGTGCCGCATAGGTGACTCGAACACCTGACCCCATCATTACCAATTTCAGGGTTTCAGTCTTCTGTTGGTTGGGGAAGTTGACTTCCGTCGCCCACAATCCTTTGTATCAAAAGAAGGCCAGAGACCTAAGGCGCGCTGCTCACGATAGTCCGCTGAGACCTCTCCGTCGTATCAATGCTCGAATGGCCGCGGTCGCTTTTCAGCTTCAAATCAACGGATCGATCGCTGCGCCAGCATCAGGCGATCAGCATGTCGTCGCCCACGCTGGTTCCGAGATCAGCGATCACCTCGAGGCCCGCAGCAGCGCCCAGGGCCACCGAACCGCTGGTCGCGGCGCCTGGCCGGTAGGACAGGTCGCCATTGGTGTGCTGCAGCAGCAAGTCTGACTGACCGTCAGCGTCATAGTCGCCGATGCCCACAACCGTGCTGTTGGCGATGGTGCCGATATTGACATTCGCGCCGGTGTCGCCCCGTGTATAGAACATCCAGCCGCTACCGCTCCGGAACAGCAGGTCCATGGCCCCGTCACCGTTGAAGTCGCCGACACCGAGCAGCGTCTGGCCATTGCGGTATCCGATGTCGAAATTGGCGCCGTTCCCGGCCTTGGCATAGGAGATCCAGCCCGAGCTGGTGCTCTGGAACAGCACGTCGTCGCGCCCATCGCCATCGAAGTCCGCAACCGCCTTCAATGCCTGGCCAGGTCGGAAGCCAACATTGACATTGCCCAGGTCGCCCCCGCGCGCATAAGACAGCCAGCCGGACGTGTTGCTCTGGAACAGCAGGTCTTCGCGACCGTCCCCGTTGAAGTCGCCCGTCGCGATAAGCGAGCTGCCGGCGCGGCTGCCAACATTGACGTTGGCGAGGTCACCCCCGCGAACATATGACAGCCAGCCCGAGGTATCGCTCTGGAACAACAGGTCGTCGCGTCCATCGCCATTATAATCGCCGACAGCCTTGAGGGTCATGCCATTGCGGTAGCCGATATTGGTGTTGCCGCCGGTGGCATTGATCAGCCCGTACCAGCCGCCGCTGGTCTTGTAGACCACGTCATCGGTAAGGTCGCCCGAGAAGTTCCCGACACCCTGAACGGTCCAGGCTGCCGGTCCGGCCAGTCGCACCCCTGCGGGGAGGGTCGCGTCGCGATAGGTCAGTGTGCCGTTGCCGGCGATAGTCAGCACGTCATCACCGACACCACCGCCGAAATTGATGTGCTCCACCAGCTTCTCGGCGCCGATGAAATTGTCGGCGGTGATCGTCTTGATGCCGGTGAGTTGGATCTCAAAGTCGGCGACCCCGTCAGGACCAGCGTTGCCGATGATGAAGGTATTGCCGCCCGAGTGGTAATACTCGATCTGGCCCTGCAGCACGTTGGTATCGGCGCCCCGCAGCCCCGCAAACGCCCATTTCTGGGTGCCGCTCTGGCTCGCATTGGCGTCGATCGCCGACAGGTCGATCTTATCGATCGTTTCGAAATCGGTGATGACGTCGCGGTTGGCGCCCACAGCGCTGTCGGCCAGCGCGGTCAGCACGAAGGTATCGATGCCGGTGCCACCGGTTAGCAGGTCCTTGCCCAGACCACCGATGATGCGGTCGGCGCCGCCAAGGCCATTGAGCGTGTCATCGCCATTGGTGCCCTTGAGCGTATCGGCATTGGCGGTGCCGGACAGAATGGCGCGCCCCAGGCCGATGAAATTGTCGGTCGTCAGGTTATGCAGCCCGGTCAGCTCGACCTGGAAATCGGCCACGGTGTCGGTGCCGGCATTGCCCAGGAGGTAGGTGATCCCCGCCCATTGCTGCAGCTTGAGCTGGCCCTGGCCGACCGAGGTGCCGCTCGAAAGGCCGATAAAGGTGAAGCCCTGCAACCCGGCCAGGGTGGCGTTGGCGTCGATGCCGGTCAGGTCGATCGTATCGATGCTCTCGAAGTCGGTGATGACGTCGCGGTTGCCGCCGGTGGGGCTTTCCGCCATGGCGCTAAAGACGAAGGTGTCTGCTCCGGCGCCGCCGGAACTGTAATCCTTGCCGAGGCCGGCGATGATGCGGTCATTGCCGTCTCCGCCGTCAAGGCGGTTGCCCATGGCATCACCGATAAGCACGTCGTCGAAGGCTGAACCGATGAGGTTCTGGATGTTGACGAAGCTGTCGCCCGCGGCCTCGCCGGTATTGGCCCCTGCGTCGGCGAGAGAGACCGTGACGCCGATACCATCC
>JAHJOS010000379.1 GCA_018820005.1 Alphaproteobacteria bacterium
CGATCTCGCCGCGCGCCAGCTCTGGTGGGTGGCGACCGCTCTCTGCACCGCCGGCGCCTGCCTGCTGCTAGCCAAGACGCGCGCGGGCTGGGCCTTTGCCGTTGCGGCCGCGCTGGTGCTGGCGCCCCATATCGTGGGCGCGCCACCGGCGCCCGATGAGGCCAGCGCCGTGCCGGCCCATCTGGCCACCGAATTCGCCGCCGTCACCCTGGGCAGTTCCATGGTGTTCTGGCTGCTGCTCGGAACCATCTTCGGCAAGGTCAATGACGTCCTTGCCCACCGCAGTCTCGCCCAGCCAGCCGGAGCCACCGCATGACCACCAAGATCCCGACCACCGTCATCACCGGCTTTCTGGGTGCGGGCAAGACCACGCTCGTCCGCCACATGCTGGCCCATGCCCCCAAGGGCAAGCGCATCGCCCTGATCATTAACGAGTTCGGTGATCTGGGCGTCGACAAGGACATCCTGGCCGGCTGCGGTGACGAGACCTGCCGCGCAGAGGACATGGTCGAGCTCTCCAATGGCTGCATCTGCTGCACGGTGGCCGATGAGTTCATCCCCACCATGCAGGCGCTGCTGGCGCGGCCGGACAAGTTTGACCACATCGTCATCGAGACCTCCGGGCTTGCCTTGCCGCAGCCGCTGATCCGCGCCTTCAACTGGCCCGAGATCAAGGCGCAGGTGACCATCGACGGCGTGGTGACGGTTGCCGACGCCGCCGCCTTGGCCGAAGGCCGCTTTGCCAGCGACGAAGCCGCCGTCGACGCGCAGCGCCGCAAGGACGAAATGCTCGACCACGAGACGCCACTGGGCGAACTGTTCGAGGATCAACTGTCGGCCGCCGACATGGTGATCATCAACAAGACCGACCTTGTCGATGCCGCCATGCTCGACATCGTCGAGAAGAACATCCGCGCCGAGCTCCGCCCGGGCGTCGGCATTGTGCGGGCGGCCAATGGCCATGTCGATATCGCCGCGCTGCTCGGCCTGGGCATGTCCAGCGAGGACGATATCGCCAACCGCCCCAGCCACCACGAGCTGGAACATGGCGGGGAAACCCATGAGCACGACGATTTCGACAGCTTCTCGCTGCGGCTGCCCACGATCTCTGGCAAGGATGAGCTGCTGGCGACCATCGAGCGCACCATCCGCGAGCACGACGTGCTGCGGCTGAAAGGCTTTGCCGCCGTGCCGGGCGCTGCGGCGCGCCTCGCTATCCAGGCCGTCGGCCCGCGCGTCACCGCCTATTTCGACCGGCCCTGGCAGGCCGGCGAGATCCGCGAAACCGCGCTGGTGGTGATCGGGGAAAGCCCGCTCGACCGCGTGGCGATCACGGCCAGCCTGCAACAGGCCGAGGCCAAGGCCGCCTAGGGGCGGCCAAAGGAAACGCCATGCACCTGCTGTCCGCCCAGGCCGGCGCCATCCAGCAGGAAGGCGAGGCGATCGATCTCAACCAGCGCCCCGGGGCGCTGGTGTTTGCCAGCTCGGCCGACAGCGAACTGTCCATGCTGGCCGGCGCGGCAGACCGCGCGGGCGAGACCGAACTGCGCCTCGCCAATACGCTGCGGCTGTCGAACAATCTCTCGGTCGATCTCTGGCTGGAAAAGACAGTTGCGCGCGCAAAACTGGTGGTGCTGCGGCTGATCGGCGGCGCGGCCTATTTCCAGTATGGCGTCGATGAGTTGACGGCGCTCTGCGCCAACAAGCGCATTCCGCTGGTGCTGCTGCCCGGCGACGCCAATCCCGACCCGATCCTGATGCAGCGCTCCAGCGTCGGCCCGGCCGACTGGAGCCGGTTGCATGCGCTGTTCATCGCCGGCGGGCCGGACAATGCCGACACCATCCTTAAAGCCTTCGCGCGCCTGGCTGATGGGCAGGGGCTAGAGGACCTGCAGCCTCAGGCCTTCGCACGCTTCGGGCTCTGGTATCCCGGCCTGGGTGTGACCGATGCCGAAAGCATAAGGGCTGCGCTCTGCCAGCCCCATGGGACGACGCCCGCGCATGTGCCCATTCTCTTCTACCGCGCGGCACTGGAAGGCGCGGGGACAGCGACTATTGAAGCGCTGATCTCGGGCCTGCTGGATCAGGGTCTGGCGCCGGTTCCTGTCCTCGTCTCCTCGCTCAAGGAGGGGGCCTGTGTGCGTTTCGTGCAGCAAGTGCTGGCGGCAGTGGCACCGGCAGCCATCCTCAATCTCACCGGCTTTGCGCTGGGGATCGACGGGCTCGACGCCAAGGCCAATCCCTTTGCGAGCACGGACGCGCCGGTGATCCAGCTCATCCAGTCCGGCCGGTCAGAGGCCCAGTGGCAGGCCGACAGCCAGGGCCTGTCGTCCAAGGACATGGCCATGTTCCTGGTGATGCCCGAAGTTGATGGCCGCATCGGCGGGTTGATCGTCGGGCATCGCGCCGACGCCGTCTGGCACGAGCGCTGCCAGGTGCCGCTGACGGCCTATGCGCCCGATGCCTCGGGGATTGCCCGGGCGGCCGCACTGGCCGCCAACTGGGCCCGGTTGCGCGCCACCCCTCGCGCCGAGCGGCGCATTGCGCTGGTGCTGGCCAATTACCCGATCCGCGACGGGCGCCTCGCCAATGGCGTTGGGTACGATGCGCCGGAATCCACTGTGCGCATGCTGCAGGCGCTGGGGCAGGCGGGGTATGCCGTCACAGACGATGCGGCACTTACCGGTTTGACGGCGGCGGGACTGATCGACCGTCTGCAGGCGGGGCCGACCAATGCGCAGCCGCAGCGGGGCAGTTCGCCGGCGGTACTGCCTGTCGCACGCTATCGGGACCTGTTCGCGGCTCTGCCCGAAAAGATCAGGACCGAGGTGATCGCGCGCTGGGGTGACCCCGCCGACGACCCCTTTGTGCGCGGCGATGGCTTC
>JAHJOS010000380.1 GCA_018820005.1 Alphaproteobacteria bacterium
GATTCGTGCGTGCCGGTTCATCAGCTCTCGCTCAGCAGCCGTCAGCGGCCCG
Organism: Alphaproteobacteria bacterium; assembly: GCA_018820005.1. GTDB lineage: Bacteria > Pseudomonadota > Alphaproteobacteria > Rhizobiales > Devosiaceae > Devosia. The sequence continues at coordinate 53 of JAHJOS010000380.1, forward strand.
GGCTTGAGTAAAATGCTGTCCGGAATGCCGATCTTGCCGACGTCGTGCATCGGCGCGGCCAGGCGCAGCAGCTCCACCCACCGAGGAGCGCAGCCAAGGGCGGAGGCCATGAGCGCTGCCGTCTCGCCGATGCGCAAGATGTGGTTGCCTGTCTCGTTGTCCTTGTATTCAGCGGCCCGAGAGAGCCCCCGGATCACGGCGTGAAAACTGTCTTCCAGCTCCCGGGTGCGCGCCTTGACGGTACGCTCCAAATCGTCCCGTTCGCGTGCCAGTGCCTGGCTGGCCATGCCCAATTGCAGCGTATTGCGAACACGCAGGAGCAGTTCGGCGAGATCCAGCGGCTTGCTCAGGTAATCATTAGCGCCTAACTCCAGGCCGCGCCTTCGGTTTTCGGCATCGGTCATGGCAGTCACGATGATGATCGGCTGGCAGCAGCGATCGCGCGATTGCAATTCCCGCAGGATGTCGAAACCGTTGGGCGCCGGCATGTCGAGGTCCAACAACAGCAGATCCCACGGGTTGCCCTGTAACCATTGCAACGCGGCGGCTGAGTCGGTGAATACTTCGACCTCTCGTGCACCGAAAGCCCGAAGGCTCGTCTGGATAAGGCGCAAATTGGCCGGCTGGTCATCCACAGCAACGATACGGGCGAAGCGCAGGGCGTCAGGGAGCATGGTTTTCACCTTCGTTCAGGATTTCGGCAACCAGTTGCCGCAGCTCATCTATGTCTATCGGCTTAACCATGAGTGCCTGGTACTCTAGGCCGCTTAGCCGCCCGGCGTCCTCATAAACGGCTGCGCTGAGCACTACAACCGGTACATCTCGGGTCTGACTGTGTTGGCGCAGCTGCCGCAGCACTTCATCGCCGCTCAGGCCAGGCAGGTTAAGGTCGAGCAATAACAATTCTGGCGGGTTAGCCAGAATGCGCTCAAGCGCCACCCGGCCATCTCCCTCAATCTCGATCGAGCACATAGGCTCGAGCGCCTTGCGCACTAAAAACTGGCTGGCCGGATTGTCCTCGACATAGAGCACCGTCGCGCAACCCGGTGCGGCCCTTGCGGCGACCGGCTTGGCCGCGGCATCAGCAGCCGGAGCCAACTCAACGTCCAACACTGGCAACTCAATCCAGAAGCTGCTGCCGATACCCTCTTCGCTGTGCAACCCCATCACGCCATTTTGGTGAGCCGCGAACTCTTTGCAGAGCGAAAGGCCGATGCCTGTGCCGAGAATCGCCGTATTTTCACGACCCAGACGCTGAAAGGGCTCGAAAACCTGGTCCTGCTTTTCGGCCGGGATGCCTATTCCGGTGTCCTCGACGATCAGCCGAACATGGCCAGCCGCTACCTGATAGGTCAGGGTGATGTCGCCTCCCACCTTGTTGTACTTCATGGCGTTGGATAGCAGGTTGAGAATCACTTGGCGCAACCGCCGCCGGTCTGCGGCAATCTGCAGCGACTCGCCTGGGAGATCGAGATTCAGACGCAGATCACGCTGCTGGACCTCGGCGCTCACCATGTCCGCGCACTCCTGGAGCAGTTCGCGAACCGCCAGGGGCTTGAGCTCCCGCTGGCGGTCGTCCGCCTGGACGTTGGACCAGTCCAGGATGTCCTCTACCAGATGGCTCAGGTGCTGGCTGGCAAGCAGAATTTCATCCAGATACTCGATATCGCCCGACTCTGCCTCACTAGCTACCCGCTCAAGCTTCATCAGCTGCGCGAAACCGAGAATGGCATTGAGCGGCGTGCGCAGCTCATGGCTCATGCTGGAGATGAACCGCGTTTTGGCTTCGCTCGCCGCCTGCGCTTCGAGTGAAGAAGCGCGTAAGTCGGCCTCGACGCGCTTGAGCGCATCGATGTCCACATGCGTACCGGCCATGACGCGCACCATGCCGCTTTCGGGGTCTCGCTCGAGCACCTTGCCACGGCTAAGCAACCACGCGTAGCGGCCGTTGCCGTCAGCGAAGCGAAACTCGACGGAGTAGTCCTGGGCGCCCGCGGCCACGCGCTCGAGCGCAGTCTGAATGGCCGCGCGATCGTCCGGATGCACACGATCGATGAACGCCGCTTCCTGCATGGTGGTCGGCATGCTGAAGCGCTTGGAGAAGCGACCCCGCACTTGAATGGTGCTGTCTGCACTGCGCTCCCAGATACTTTCGGTTGCGCTTTCCAGCACCAGCTGAAGACGCGACTGGGCACGCTCTCGATCGCTTTCGCTGCGCTCGAGCTGTTCGCCGATCGCTGCGGTATGGCTGGCCATCTCGTCCAGTTCACGGATACGCGAATCGGTCGGTTCCGGCCTCCAGCGGCCGGCACCGATCTCGGTCATCATCCGGGAGATTCCGGCTATTGGGCTGAGCAAACGCTGACTCAACTGACGCGCGCGTCGCCACATGAAGCCGAAGAACACGAAGTAGAACACCACCAAGCCGACAATGAGCCAGTAACCCAAGGTGCGGTAGTCACTGGCCAACTCGTTGGTCTTCTCGAAGACGGCCTCTTCGTCGACCACTGTAAGCAGGCGCCAGCCCGTTTGTTCGATGGTCGTCCAGGCTACCAGTTGAGAGCGCCCGCCAAGAAACACCGTCTGCACGCCATCAGGCGCGTCGGTGATGGCTTGCGCCAGCTGTTGCGTCGCCTCGCGCCGGCTAAGGTTGAAGTCCTCGGGTTTCAGGGTTTCCCGGCGAATTGCCTCTTCATAGGAATGGGTGGTCAACTCGTTCAGGCCGAAGTCGCCTTCGCCGCGCGAGGGCAACGCCATGATGGTCAGGTCATTGCTCACCAGCACTGCATAGCCATTCCACGGCACCTGCAGCTCGCCGATATGGTCGAGAATGCCGCCTACCGTCACATCGAGGCCCGCAACGCCTTCCAGGAAATCGCCGCGGTAGACCGGAGCAATGGCCGACATCATCCAGCCATGGCCGGCCGGATCGAGGTAGACATCGGTCCATACGACC
>JAHJOS010000047.1 GCA_018820005.1 Alphaproteobacteria bacterium
AAACCGACCTTTCGCGACGCGCTCAAGCATGGCCGCTGCATTATTCCGGCCAGCGGCTATTACGAGTGGCACACCAATCCGGATAAATCCAAGCAGCCCTATTACATCACCCTGGCTGATGATCGGCCGATGGCGCTGGCCGGATTCTACGCCACCTGGGAGGGACCGGAAGGTGAGCTGGTCGACAGCGTCGCCACCATCACCGTGCCCGCCAATCCGCAGCTGTCCATCATTCACGACCGCATGCCGGCTGTCCTGGATGGCCAGGCAATCGATGACTGGCTCAATGTCCGCGATGTGCGCGCTGCCGATGCCGGTCAGCTGGCGCTGCCGCTGGCCGATGGCGCGCTCAAATTCCACCCGGTCTCGACCCGCGTCAATTCTGCGCGCTATGATGATCCCGGGCTGATCGTGCCGGTGACGCCTGAAAAGCCCGAGCCGGCAAAACCCAAAAAAGTGGCGGGCGGGGGATCGCAACTCGACCTGTTCTAGCGGGGCTAAACCCCGATTTCGAAATAGCCCAGCGCATCGCCCATCGCGTCCTCTTCGTAACCCAGGTGCGACAGCAGCACCCGCTCAAGCGCGAGATAGACTTCCCTGGTGTCCTCAAAGCGCGACGAAGAGGGCTCGGCCGCCAAGGCGTTCAGGGCATCGACCAGCGCCAGCAACAGTTCGTGCACCACCACATGCTCGGCCTGCAGCCGCTCCGCAATGGCCTTGAACACGGGCCCCTGCTCGGCGAGTGCGGGAAAGATCGCCTGATCCTCGATGGAGTGATGGGTATGGACCACCTGACAGTACTGACCGCACAGATTGCCGAAGCGGCGATAGTTGGCAACCATAGCCAGATCGCCGGTTTGCGCTGCAATCTCGGCAGGCGTCACAGTGCCCGCCGCGGCGCGTTCGATGAGCTTGCCCAGCGTCCGCATGTTGTCGCGCAGGTGGTCATGGATCATTTTGAGGTGCTGGCCAGGCCGGCGCTGTGCGGGCGTCAGGCCTTCTAGCTTGGGGGCGGCGGGACGCGTGGCGTCGTCGAGGAAAGCGATATTGAGGAGCATGCCGCGATAGATGGGACGGTTTGACCGCGAGGGCAAGACGGCACCAAAATGTGACCGTCACCCCAGCATTTTGCCAGGATTGAGAATACCCTTGGGATCCAGCGCTGACTTGATGGCCCGCATCATATCGAGCGCCACCGGGTCCTTCACCTGCACCAGCAGTTCGCGCTTGAGCTGGCCTATGCCATGTTCTGCCGAAACCGAGCCACCCAGTTTGAGCACGATCTCATAGATGGCCGCGTGCATTTTCTCGTCATTGTCGGCCATGAACGCCTTGGCGTCGGCGCCAACGGGCTGGCTGAAATTGAAATGAATATTGCCATCCCCCATATGCCCGAACGGCACGGGGCGAATGCCGGGCACCAGGCGTTCGGCGGCGGCAATGCCCTCGGCAATCAGCTGCGGCACTGCAGCGATAGGCACCGAGACGTCATGCTTGATCGAGGCGCCTTCCTTTGATTGCACCTCGCTCATCTGCTCGCGGAAGGCCCACATGCGGGTGCGGTCGGCCAGCGCTTCGGCAAAGACCGCGTTGTCGATCAGGCCTTTCGCAAACGCGACCTCGACGGCCTCCTGCAGGGCGCCCGGCGCCGTGCCGGCCATGCGGGAGACTTCGATCAGCGCATACCAGGGGGAGGGGCCGGCGGTCGGGTCGCGGTCGAGCAGTCCATGCCGCAGTTGCATGTCGAGGCCCAGGTGCGGCACGATTTCAAAGGCATTCAACCGCCCGCCGATGCGGGCGCGCAGCAGTTGGAATAGCGGCAATGCTGCCTCAGGGCCGGCAATGTTGACGATGGTTGTTTCGTAGTCCTCCGGCTTGGGAAACAGCTTGAGCGTCGCCGCCGTAATGATGCCCAGCGTGCCTTCGGCACCCACCAGCAGGTCACGCAGGTCATAGCCCGTATTGTCTTTCTTGAGAGAATTCAGCCCCTGATAGAGCCGTCCGTCGGCGAGCACGGCCTCAACACCCATGGTGAGTTCACGCGCATTGCCATAGGCCAGCACATTGACGCCACCGGCATTCGAGGAGAGCAGCCCGCCAATGCGCGCCGACCCCTGCGAGGCCAGCCAGAGCGGAAAAATGGTATCCTCAGCCTCGGCGGCGCTATGGGCATTCTCAAGGACTACCCCCGCTTCGGCCGTCATGGTGCCGGCTGCGGTGTCGATATTGCGGATGCTGTCGAGCCGGGAAAGACTGACGATCACCTCGTCGCCGCGCAGCGGCACCTGTGCCCCGACCAGCCCTGTATTGCCGCCCTGGGGAATGATGCCGACTCCCGCCTGATTGGCCCAGCGCAAAATGGCCTGCACCTGCGCCACCGAGGCGGGCAGGGCCACGGCAGTGGCGCCGGTGTGAAACCGCTTGCGAGGCTCCTTAAGATAGCCACTCATCTGCTCGGGTGCGCCGACGACGGCATTGGCGCCGATGAGCGCACTAAGTTGGGCGACGATGGAAGCGGCGGAAACTGTCATGGGAATACCGGCGTTTGATGGCGCTGTCGTGGGCTGCGAACTTGCCGCTGCATGTTGCCCCGTGCCACAAAAGGCGCAACGATTCCAGTAAGGCAAGACAACAATGGCCACTGGATTGGTGGCCGACAAGCCTTGCCTGCATTGTCCTTGGTGATGGCACTCCCACATACCTGCCCCGCGATCTGGCAGGTGGCGTGACCAGTGAAATCGACTAGGCTGAAGCTGGTCGGCTTGCCGGGATAAAGCTGTCCGATAACGCAGCCTGCCAATGGCGCCATATGGTGCCTGGTCCAGCAGGTGCAAATAGCCTGACAAACGCCGGCCTGCACCGGCAAGAGTGGAATAGACCATGACGAGTATTCAGTGGCCGGATTTCTATTTTGCCCGGCACGGCGAAACAGACTGGAACCGCGAACAGCGTTATCAGGGTAGCAAGGATATTCCGCTCAACCGCATCGGGCAGCTTCAGGCTGACGCCAATGGCATATTGCTGCGCGAGCTGCTTGAGCGCGATGGCGTCGACCCCGCCGGCCTGCGCTGGTTTGCGTCGCCGCTCAGCCGGGCATCGGAAACCATGGACCGCATGCGCGCAGCCTTTGATGTCGCCTTGCCGCCCGTCATCCATGACAAACGCCTGATCGAGATTTCCTTCGGCACGCTCGAGGGGCGCCTGCATTCCGAAATCAACCGCGAGATGGCCCTGGCACCCGGTGAGCGCGATGCCAGCTATTGGTATTTCCGGCCAGAGGGTGGCGAGAACTACGACGATGTGGCGGCGCGCCTGCTCGATTTCGCCCAGGAGCTTACCCACCATACCGTGGTTGTCGCCCATGGCGGCGTGCTTCGCGTCCTGCGCCACCTCGTGGAAGGCGCTGGCCGCGCCGAAGTCCTCAACTGGCCGCCGCCGCAGGGGGTCATTGCGCACTTCGTCGGCAGCACCATGAATTTGTACGCTGCGACCAATACCTGGGATGCCGACTGAGCCGCCCGACATTGATTGACCCCATGCGCCGCGCCCCCTAAAACGTCGGCAACATCCGGGGTCTGCCATGTCATTC
>JAHJOS010000381.1 GCA_018820005.1 Alphaproteobacteria bacterium
CCACCATAGCGCGACATAATCGGGCCTTTTGCGGCGATAACCCTTTGCCAAGACCTTGCTCGCATACTGCGCGGGCGAGGGACGCAGGCAATGTTACGGGCAATCACCAGGCTTTTGGGCTGGGACAACCATGCTCCGGTCGACACCGATACCGGTATGCGGGTCATCGGCCGCTTGCTCATTGCCTGCATGGTGCTGCTGGTGTGCACTGCCGGTCTTGTCGGCTTCACCGCCGTGCAGGTCACCCGGACCATCGACCAGACCAACCAGATCGGCGAGTTCCGCCGCGCCGCCAATGCGCTCGATTTCGTGGTCGCCCAGTTCGGTCCGCTCACCCAGACCGGTGCCGTCCGGGTCGGGCAGATCGCCGGCCTCGCCAATAGTCGCCTCACCACCACGCCCAGCAGCGATCCGACCGAGGCGCAGGTCCCCTTGCTCAACGGCCAGGGCGCGCCGGGCAGTTTCCTCACCTGGACACGCGCCACCGTCGGCGGCCAGGTGTTTGCACGTTTTGCCCCCACTCGCTTGCCGCTCATCGGCGCCCTGCTGCTGATTGCGATGCTGTTCCTGCTGCAATTGCACCATGTCGCTCGGAGCATCGAGCGCCAGCGGCGACTGGCGCATGACCAGTCGCGCATCGATGCCCTGACCGGCCTTGCCAACCGCCTGGCCTTCGAGCTGAAAGCGGCCGAACTGGGCACGGCCAGGATCCCTTTCGACGTGCTGTTGTTCGACCTCGATCGCTTCAAGCATGTCAACGACGCCTTCGGCCATGCCGCCGGCGATATGGTGCTGCGCGCCGTCGGCCAGCGTCTCAAGCCGCTGCTGCAGCCCGGCGACCTGCTGGCCCGGCTGGGTGGTGATGAATTCGTGCTGCTGGCCTGTCCGGCCCGTGGGGCCCAGGGTCTGGCCGACTTGGTCCATGCCTGCCTGGCCGCCATGGCCGATCCCATCCACACCGCCGCCCAGCCTGTGGCAGTCGGCGTCAGCATGGGGGTCGCCTCCTCCGATGGCGCTGACCTGCCGGTAGCCAGCGTTCTCGCCGCCGCCGATGCCGCGCTCTATCGCGCTAAGCGGGTCCCTGGCAGTTGCGTGCGCTTCGCCGATCAGGCGCCCGAGCCGGCCACGCTCTGGCAGTTGCGCCGGGCCTAGCTTCCTTTGGTGTTGGTGCGTGGCGTCAGCCCATGCAGGAACAGGCTCTCAAGGTAGCGTGCTGCATCCTCGAAACGACCTTCGCCGCCGCGGCCTGGGCCCAGTACGGCGCGGACCTGCACATCGAAATCAGCATAATGCTGCGTCATCGCCCAGATCGAAAAAATCAGGTGATAGGGGTCGGTTCGCGCCAGCTTGCCCTGATCCATCCAGCCCAGCAGCACCTTGGCCTTTTCGTCAACCAGGTTCTTGAGGTCCACCTCGATCATCTCGATGATGCGCGGCGCGCCCTGCAGCATTTCATTGGCAAACAGGCGGCTTTCGCGCGGAAAGTCCCGCGCCATCTCCAATTTGCGTCGGATATAGGAGCGGATTTCAGGGAATGGATCGCCGTCCGCATTCATTTCCTGCAGCGGTGCCAGCCAGGTTTCCAGCAGTGCCGCCATCAGGCGACGATGGATCTCTTCCTTGCGCGGGAAATAATACAGCAGGTTCGGTTTGCTCATGCCGGCCACCTCCGCGATCTGATCGATCGTGGCGCCGCGGAAACCGTGCATGGAAAATACCTCCAGCGCAGCCTCGAGGATGACATCCTGTTTTTCGCGCTGAATCCGGGTCAAGGCGCGTGGCTTGGCTTGCGGCTGCGCCGCTGCCTTGGCGTCCGCCTTGTGCTGGCGGGGCGCGGCAGGAGCACCTTGGACACTTTTCACTTTGATCGGCGGCATTTTCGCCTTGCTAGAAAGTTTGGGAGTGCTAACATTTTTCCAACTGGTCAAAATTCCGGGCAATGCGGTTCCGCGTCAAGCACCAAATAATGACCTGTACAAGATTCAACGGGAGCGAGGATTTCGTGTCCAATTCTAACGCCGTGGTGCCCAATGATCTGGGCGCATTCTGGATGCCGTTTACCGCCAATCGGCAGTTCAAGAAATCCCCGCGCATGTTCGTCGCCGCCAAGGACATGCACTACACCACCTCCGATGGCCGCCAGGTGCTTGATGGCACGGCGGGCCTGTGGTGCGTCAACGCCGGCCACGCCCGCCCGAAGATCGTCGAGGCCATCGCCAGGCAGGCAGCCGAACTCGATTATGCCCCGGCCTTCCAGATGGGTCACCCCAAAGCGTTCGAACTGGCCAACCGCATCGTCGATATTGCGCCCAAGGGGCTCGACCATGTGCTGTTCACCAATTCCGGTTCGGAATCGGTGGAAACCGCGCTCAAGGTGGCGCTGGCCTATCATCGCGTTAAGGGCGACGGCGCCAGATCCCGCCTGATCGGTCGCGAGCGCGGCTATCACGGCGTCAATTTCGGCGGCATTTCGGTTGGCGGCATCGTCACCAACCGCAAGATGTTCG
>JAHJOS010000382.1 GCA_018820005.1 Alphaproteobacteria bacterium
CCTTGTCCATGTTCATCAGATTGAGCATGGCTCCGCCCGATAGCGGCATGGCCTGGCCATAGTTGCCGGTGCCGGCGCCGCGCGGCGTTATGGCCACCCCGTGCTTGTAGGCAGCCCGCAACACGTCCTTGACCTCGTCATTGCTGCGCGGCGACACCACGATCTCGGCCGTTACATGGTCCAGCTTCGCTTTGAGCACGGGTGAGTACCAGTAATGGTCCCGGCTGCGCTGCTGCACGATGCGGGGATGGTCATCGACCGGTATGTCGCCCAGTTCGGCGCGGAAGGCTGCAATGCTCATCAGTTTGGTCCCATCAGATCGTCGAGTTCGCGGTAGTCGGGCAGGGTGGTGTCGATGGCCTGTCCTGCCCGCAGCACGGTACGGTCGCTCTGTGGCCGTGCCATCAATTCGGTCCAGTTTCGAGCGCCGAACATCACCAGGTCAGCAGGCTTGCCCGGGGTCACCATGGCGCCATACGCAAATCCGGCGATCGCTGCCGGGTCAGCGCCCACTGAGCGTGCCCAACTGAAAGCCCTGTCCTGCGGATGATCAAACTGGAGGATGCGCGCGCCCTCGCGCAGCACCTCGAAGCCATCAAGGTCGCCATAGGCATAAAAGGGGTCGCGCGTATTATCCGAGGCGATGGCGACTGCCACCCCCGCTGCCTTGAGTTCGTTGAGCAGCGTCACCCCGCGCCAGCGCGGTGTACGCACGCCGTCACTGTTTTGGCGATCCTGCAGATACATGTTGCACATCGGCAGCGACACCACGGCAATGCCCGCCCGTGCCACCTTGTCGATCACCCTTTGCGCCACTGCGTGCTCCTGCACTGCCAGTGAACAGCAGTGTCCGGCGGTCACCGCGCCGGTAAACCCGCTCTCGATCACCGCGTCCGCCAGGCTTTCCAACGCATTGGCGGCAGGGTCAGGGGATTCGTCGGTGTGCAGGTCAATATCGAGCCCCAGCCGCCCGGCCGTTTCCACCAGCCGACGCATGATGGTTGCGTTCTCCGGATGCACTGCCGTCGAGCCGCCCAGAATGCCGCCCGCCGCTTTGGTCCTCTCGGCCACAGCCGCCAGCGCCTCGGCATTGAGAATTGTGTCCGGCCCCATCAGGCCGGCCGCCTGCAATTCGATCCGGCCCGCCCAGCGGGCACGCATCGCCTCGAACACCTCCCACGTGATCTCGTGCTGCGGCGGCGCCATGTCGAGATGGGTGCGTATCGCCACAGTGCCATGCGCATAGGCACAGCGCAGCGCAAAATCCATGCGCCGTTCGACGTCCCCGGCCGCCCAATTGGCCGTGCGATCTTCCAGCACCGCTCTGAGCGCGCCAATCCAGGTGCCATCCGGGTTCTGCTTGCGCGGCCAGATATGCCCCTTGTCTAGATGCGTATGCAGGTCGACAAACCCCGGCAGCACAATGCCGCCGTCCAGATCGATCACATGCGGCCCGCTTTGCGTTCTGGCGGGCGCCACGCCGGTGATCGTGCCATCGGCGATGGTGATATCCACCCGCTCCAGCGCGCCCGAAGCCGCGTCGCTCATCACAGCCGTCGGCACACTGGCATTGGCCAGCACATAGTGCCCGTCTGCCGGAATAGTCATGCCCATGCTTAGTTCTCCCGCCGAATGGCGCTTTCGTGCCAGCGGTGCAGCGTGAGCCATGAAATCAGCGACGTCAGCCCAAAAATCGAAATCCCGATGCCGCACAGCATGATCAGGCAGACAAACATGCGCGGCAAATTCATCCGGTATTGGCTCTCGATCAGCCGGAACGCCAGACCCGCGCCTTGCCCGGCAGAGCCAGCGGCGAATTCGGCGACCACGGCGGCGATAAGCGCCAGCCCGCCACCAATCCGCAACCCGGCCATGAAATAGGGCATCGCAGCCGGGATTTTAAGAAACAGCAGGGTTTGCCAGCCCGATGCGCCATAGAGCTCAAACAGATTGAGCAGATTGTGGTCAACGCTCTTGAGCCCCTGGGCCATGTTGGACAGGATCGGGAAGAACGCCACGAGGAACGCGCAGATCAGCAGCGCCGTTTGTGTATCGGGCGCATAAATCAGCAATAGCGGCGCAATCGCAATGATTGGCGTCACCTGCAGCACCACCGCGAACGGGAACAGCGCCAGCTCCAGCAAGCGTGACTGCACTAGCAGGATAGCCAGGCCCACCCCACCAATCAGGGCCAGGGCAAGGGCCATCAGCGTGATGCGGATCGTTACCAGCATGGCCGGCCAGAGCGTCGAGGAATCGGTGAACAGCGCCACCGCCACGTCCACCGGTCCGGGCAGGATGTAGCGCGGGATCTGGTTGATGGTCACCAGCAGGTGCCACCCCAGAATGGCCAGCAGCAGGGCACTGATCGGAATGACGACCTGCATTATCTTTTCGCGATTGGGTGTGCGAGGCAGCACCACGCCAGCGGCGCTATCCGTTCCCGCTTCGCTATCGGTTGTCATGGTCTGGCTCATCAATGGGTCTCCCCTGCGCCAATGGCGCGCTGCAGGGCGTCCGACACGTCCTGGCAGGTCTGCCGATAGCCTTCCGACACGCGATAGGCGTTGTCGCGACCGGCCGGCTGGCTGATCTTCATGTCGGCAAACACCTGGCCTGGACGGGCCCGCATCACCACGATCCGGCTCGAGAGGTAGGCCGATTCATAGACCGAATGCGTCACAAAGATCACCGTCACGCCATGCTGCTGCCAGAGGCGCAGCACGTCGTCATTGAGCTTCTGCCGTGTGATTTCGTCCAGCGCTGCAAAGGGCTCATCCATCAGCAGCAGCTTGGGCCGCGTCACCATGGCCCGCGCGATCGAGACACGCATGCGCATCCCGCCGGACAGCTCGCGTGGAAAGGATCTGGCGAAATCGGCCAGCCCCACGGCGGCCAGATTGTCCATGACGGCCTCGCGCGCCGCAGCCCGTGTGACGCCGCGCAATTTGAGCGGCAGGTAGACATTGTCGAACACCGTAGCCCAGGGCATCAGAGTGGGGTCCTGGAACACGAACCCCACATCGCCTTCCGGCAATCCCTTGGAATTGATCTTGGATGAGGGCCAGTCAATGCTGCCCGAAGAGGGGGCGCCGAGCCCGGCAATGATGCGCAGCGCCGTGGACTTGCCACAGCCCGAGGGCCCCAACAGCGAGATGAACTCGCCCGCCTGCACATCCAGCGTCATGCCCTTGAGGGCCAGCGTGCCATTGGAAAACACCTTGGAGACATCGCGCATGCTCACCACGGAGCGGCGCACGGCCTCGCTGGCAGCGCCAGGGATCGTCGAAACGGCAATATCGGTCACGGTACCAACCCGGATTAGGGTCAAAACGGCGCAGGCGGGATTGCCTGCGCCGATCGTCTGTCTTTATTCGGCCTTGGCCAGTTCCATGCCGACGCTCTTGCAGGTGAACTGCGTCGTATAGGCCTTGGAGATGTCGATGCCGGCCTCGTAGACACCGACCTTGACCATCTCGTCGTAGAAGTCCTTCCAGCGGGCGTCGGTCATGCACCCGATGCCCATGGTCTCGGCCTCGCCAGAAACAACGATGCCATATTCCTTCATCTTCTCGATCGAGAAGGCGATCTGGCCATCGGTCATTTCCGGATTGTCGGTCTTGATCAGGGCATTGGCGGCGGAGTTGTCGCCATAAAGGTAATTGTACCAGCCGATCGCCGTGGCATCGACGAAGCGCTGCACCAGGTCGGGATCCTTGTCCACGATCTCCTGGCGCGTCTCGATGGTGGTCGAATAGGGCGCATAGCCAAAGTCGGCCAGCAGGAACACCTGCGGCGCCCAGCCGGTCTGCTTTTCGATCTCATAGGGTTCGGAGGTCAGGTAGCCCTGCTGCACCGATTTGTCGTCGGCGATGAACGGCGCCGGATTGAAGGTATAGGGCTCGTACATTTCGTCCTTGAAGCCGGTGAAAGCCGATTTCATCCACGGCCAGTAGCCAGCAAAAAAGCTGTCCTTGCCCATGATGAGCTTGCTGGCGCCGCTCAGGCTCGCCAGGTCCGTAAAGCCGGCATCAGGATGGGCCAGCAGCACCTGCGGGTCCTTCTGGAATATCGACGCGACGGCGAGCACGGGAATGCCTTCCTTCACCGAGTCGATGGTGGACATGCCGCCCATGTAGAAATCGAGCTGGCCGGCGATCAGCAACTGGCCATTGGGCGCCTGCGGTCCGCCCTGGCGGATGGTCACATCCAGCCCAAACTTGGCATAGGTGCCGTCGGCCACGGCCTGGTAATAACCGCCATGTTCGGCCTGGGCCAGCCAGTTGGTGCCAAAGGTCACCTTGTCCAGCTCCTGGGCCGAAACACCCGGCACGGCCAGGGCAAGCCCGGCCAGAATGATACTGCGAATAGAAACGGTCATGTCTGCGCTCCCTCGGCAGCGGTCGTGGTGCCGCCGCCCATGTCTGCTGCGACCTGTGTCGCCAGAGCTGAACAGTTCCGCGTTCCGCCGCGTGAGGGAAGTCAAAAAATAGGCAGACCCCGTGAATGCCTGCTATGCGTGCAGAGAGGGGTGTTTGTGGCTAGTCAAGCGCTTTACCGACCGCTAGCATCCCGCTCGCAAGACTTGGGATACCCATGATTACCACGCTCGAGCCCGCCGACATTCACCCGCCATTTGCGCCCTATAGCCATGGGGTGGTGGTGCCGGCGGGGCAGCGCCTGGTGTTCTGCTCGGGACAGCTCGGTATAGCCGCCAACGCCCATGTGCCGCCCGACTGCGCCGGCCAGGCTCGCATCTGCTTTGACAATATCGCCGCCATCCTGCGCGAGGCCGGCATGGGCCTTGAGCACATCGTGCGCATCAATGCCTATGTCAGCGGGCGCGAACACCTGCCGGCCTATATGGGCGTGCGCAACGCCCTGTTTGCAGCGCCCTTTCCAGCCTCCACGCTGATGATTGTCTCCGGCTTCGCCCGGCCCGAATTTGTTGTTGAGATCGAGGCCATTGCGGCCGGTCCCGCCTGAGGAAACTGAGCATGCGCAAGATTTGGTGGACCGATTTCGCGGCCCGCGAGTTCGAGGGGCTCGACCCCAACAAGACTATCGCCATCCTGCCCATTGCTGCCGTCGAGCAACATGGGCCGCATCTGCCTGTCGGCACCGATACCATCATCAACACGTCCATGATGGAGGCGCTGGTCGCCAGCGCCCCGGCCGATCTCGACATCCGCATCCTGCCCGTCCAGGCCATCGGCAAGTCCAATGAGCATATCTGGGCCAAGGGCACGCTGACCCACACCGCCACCAATCTCATCGATGCCTGGACGCAGATCGGCCTCGAAGTCGCCCGCGCCGGCATCCGCAAGCTCGTCTTCGTCAATTCACACGGCGGCAATGAGGAAATCATGGGCATCGTCGCCCGCGAACTGCGCGTCCGCGCCGGCATGTTGGCGGTCAAGAGCGGCTGGCGCTTCACCCCCGAGGGCGTGCTCACCGATCTCGAACGCCGCCATGGCATCCACGGCGGCGACGCCGAAACCTCGCTGGTGCTGCATTTCCGGCCCGACCTGGTCGATATGAGCCGCGCCGAGGACTTTGTCTCCATCGCCGCCCGCGACGAGCAGCAGTTCCGCTATCTGCGGCCCACCGGCGCCTTTGGCCACGTCTATTCCTGGATCGCCAGCGACATCAATCCCTCCGGGGCCGTCGGCAACGCCGCCATTGCCACCGCCGAAAAGGGCCGCCTGATCGTCGAGGCCAATGTCACCGGCATGCTCGACATGCTGGCCGAAGTGGTTGCCATGCCGCTTCCCGGGACGCGGTAGCGGCCAAAGCGCACGCGTCGCTACTGTCCGGACCGCTCGCTGCGGCCCGGCAGTCGTCAATGCGCGATCAGGCCAGCATCAACTTGATCACCAGGCCAACCAGCCCCACAGCCACCACGCCGCCCACCCACATGCCGATGAACCAGCCGGCCCGCACAAACCCTGATTTCATCGGCATCAGTGGTAGCCTTCCTCAGGGTCGATCTTGCCGCGGAACACCCAATAGGCGTAGCCGGTATAGGCCAGGATCACCGGCACCAGTACAGCGGCACCCACCAGCAGGAATTTCAGCGAGCTTTCCGGCGCGGCGGCTTCCGCGATCGTCAGCGCACCCGGCACGATGTAGGGGTAAAAGCTGATCCCCAGCCCGACAAAGCTCAGCACGAACAGGCCCAGCGCGGCCAGGAACGGCTGCAGATGCTTGTCCGTCGTCAGCCCATGCCACAGCGCCAGCGCGCAGCCGGCCAGCATCACCGGCACGAAGGCCGAGAAGAAGGCCGTCGGCCAGCCAAACCAGCGCTCGAAGTAGATCTCGCGGATGAACGGGCTCCATAGACTCACCACGCCGATCAGCGCCAGCGTGCCAAAGCCCGCAAACATCGCGAGCTGCCGCGACTTCGCCTGCAACGTGCCCGATGTCTTGAGGTTCAACCAGGTCGCGCCCAGCAGCGCATAACCTACCACCACAGCCGCGCCGGTCAGCAGGGTGAACGGCGTCAGCCAGTCCCACCAGTCGCCGACATAGCTGCGGTTGGCGATGTTGATGCCCTGCACCAGCGCACCCACGGCGATGCCCTGGGTGAAGGCCGCCACTGTGGACCCCACCCAGAACCCGACATCCCACCAGATCGCCCCCCGTGTCGTGCGATGGCGGAACTCGAACGCCACGCCGCGAAAAATCAGGCCCAGCAGCATCAGGATGATCGGCATGTAGAGCGCCGGCAGCACCGTGGCGTAGACCACCGGAAAACCGCCATCAGCCCGCCGCCGCCCAGCACCAGCCAGGTCTCGTTGCCGTCCCAAACCGGCGCGATGGAATTGGTCATCACATCGCGGTCGTGCTTGTCGGGAAAGAACGGGAACAAAATGCCCACGCCCAGGTCGAAGCCGTCGAGAATGACATAGGCGAGCACCGCAAAGGCGATGATCCCGGCCCAGATGGTTGGCAGGTCAATGGGCATTCGGGCCTCCCAGCGTTTCTTCCTGTGCGAGACCCGGCACCACGCCCGCAGCACGGGTCGGCCCCTTGTCCAGCTCATGGTCCTCGATCTCCAGCGGCGGCCGCCGGAACAGCCGGAACAGGTAGAACACGCCCGCTCCGAACACGACGAAATAGACAATGATAAAGGCCAGCAGCGATGCGCCCACGGCCGGCGCATCCACCGGCGACAGGCTGTCGGCCGTGCGCAGCAAGCCGTAGACGGTGAAAGGCTGCCGCCCCACTTCGGTGGTGTACCAGCCCGCCAGCACTGCCACAAAGCCCGAACCACCCATCGGCAGCGCCGCGCGCAGCAGCCATTTATTGGTGTAGAGCGTCTTGCGATAACGCGCCCACAGCGACCACAACCCGATTCCCAGCATGGCAAAGCCAATGCCCACCATGATGCGGAAGGTGAAGAACGGGATCATTGCATTGGGCCGGTCTTCCGGCGGAAAGGCATCCAGCCCCTGCAGCGGCGCATTGAGGTCATGCTTGAGGATCAGCGAGCTCAGCTTGGGGATCTCGATCGAATAATGCATCGTCTGGTTCTTGTCGTCCGGAATGCCGAACAGGATCAGCGGTGCCCCGTCGGGATGGGACTCGTAGTGTCCTTCCATCGCCGCAACCTTGGCTGGCTGATACTCGAGCGTATTGAGCCCATGCGCGTCGCCGGCAAAGATCTGGATCGGCGTCACGATGGCGGCCATCCACATGGCCATCGAGAACATGATGCGCGCCTGCCGGTTGCTCGAATCCTTAAGCAGGTGCCAGGCGCCCACGGCGCCCACGGCAAAGGCCGTCGTCAGAAACGCCGCCAGCACCGTGTGGGTCAGACGATAGGGGAAGGACGGGTTGAAGATGATCGCCCACCAGTCTTCGGGATAGAAAATCCCATTGGCGTC
>JAHJOS010000048.1 GCA_018820005.1 Alphaproteobacteria bacterium
ACGTGTTCCGCTTCGTCGATCCGCTGGCGGCTGCGGCCGTCATCGAACCCTCGATCGTCACCAAATCCATTCGCGCATCGGTTGATGTGGCCCTGGCGCCGGGCATTGCCCGCGGCATGACCATCGTTGACCCTTCGGGTCGCCTCGGCACGCCGATGGTGACCCTGATTGAAGAGGCCCGGCAGGATCGGCTCGTTGCCCTCTACGCCGCCTCGATTGCTTACGTCCCCAAGAAGTCCTGAACCAAAACTTTAGCAGGAGTGCCGTCTATGTCCTCTCCAATTTTCTCCCGCCGCTCCGTTGTTGGCCTGCTGGCCGCAGCCGGTCTGATGACTTCGGTCTCCGTTGGCGCCGTGTTCGCGCAGGAATACACCAAGGAAAGCCCGCTCAAGGTTGCTCTGGTCGTCCATGGCAACCTCGGCGACAAGAGCTTCTTTGATAGCGCCGCCGCTGGCCTTGAGCGCGCCAAGGCCGAGCTTCCCGTGGAAGTGACCGTCATCGAAGCTGGTTATGACCGCAGCCGCTGGCAGCCGGCGCTGGCCGATGCCACCGACCAGGGCTTTGATGTTGTCATCGCTGGCACCTGGGAAATGAACGGCTTCATGCAGGAACTTTCCGGCGAATATCCCGACACCAAGTTCATCCTGTTTGATGATGCTCCGGACTTCACTGGTGGCGCGTTCCCCAATATCCTGGCCATCAATTACCGCGTGTCCACCGCTGCCTATCTGGCAGGCTACGCTGCCGCCAAGATGTCCAAGACCGGCAAGCTCGGCGAAATCCTCGGTGTCGAGGGCGTAACCGTCGTTGAATTTGCTCTTGGCTTCGAGCAGGGCGCCAAGGCAGCAAACCCTGACGTCCAGGTTACCCGCGCCATCGCCGGCTCGTTCGATGACCCGGCAAAGGGCAAGGAACTGGCTCTGGCCCAGTTTGCACAGGGCGTCGACGTAGTGTTCCCGATCGCGGGCAGCACTGGCATCGGCGCACTGCAGGCAGCGCGTGACGAAGGCAAGCTGGCTGTTGGCGTCGACAGCGACCAGGCAACGATCTTCGCCCCGACCGATCCGGCGCAGGCCGACGTGATCTTCACCTCGGTCGAAAAGAAGGTCGGTGACTCGCTCTATACCGCCCTGCAGCAGACGATCGACGGCACCGCACCTTATGGCACCAACCTGGTGCTGGGTCTGGCCGATGGCGCTGTCGGCATTTCCAAGAACGACTACTACAAGAAGCTTGTTCCTGCCGAGGTCCAGGCCGAAGTCGACGCCGAGGAAGCCAAGATCAATTCTGGTGAAATCAAAGTCGACACCGGCATGTAATTGCGAACCGGCCTCGCCCGATAGGGCGGGGCCTTTTCTATTGGGACCTGCTGCATGACGCCAGTTCTTCAAGCACTATCGGTCGGCAAGACCTATCCTGGCGGCACAGTTGCCAATGATGGTGTCAATCTCACCATCATGCCCGGCGAGGTCCACGCCGTTGTTGGCGAAAACGGCGCTGGCAAATCCACCTTGATGAAGATCCTGTTCGGGATGGAGCAGCCCGACAAGGGGCAATTGCATCTGGATGGCAAGCCCGTCGCCTTCGCCAATCCGCGCGAAGCCATTGATGCTGGCATCGGCATGGTGTTTCAGCACTTCTCGCTCGTTCCATCATTTTCGGTATACGAAAACGTCGTGCTGGGCTCGGAACCGCGCGACGGCGTGCGCTTTGACCGCGAGAAGGCCATCGCTGCCGTGAGAGCCCTCTCGGAGAAATTCCGCCTGCAGGTCGATCCGCTGCCGCCGGTTGGCCAGCTCCCGGTGGGCCAACAGCAACGCGTAGAAATCCTCAAGGCGCTCTACCGCGACGCGCGTATTCTCATTCTTGACGAGCCAACTGCGGTGCTGGCGCCGCAGGAAGTCGCAGAACTGTTCATTGCTGTACGCGCTCTGGTCGAGCAGGGTCGGACAGTCATCTTCATCGCGCACAAATTGCCAGAAGTCCTCGAAATTTCTGATCGCATCACGGTGATGCGCGCCGGCAAGACAGTGGCCGAAGTCATGGCCAAGGACGTCACAGAACAGAGCCTGGCCACCTTGATGGTCGGGCGTGAAGTGGCTCTCCGCGTCGATCGCGCAGCGCGCACAGGCGATCTGGTGTGCGAGGTCAAGGCCCTGCGCATCGTTGGAGAGAACGGCAACACGCTGGCTGACGACCTCAACATCAAGGTGCACAGCGGTGAAATCCTCGGCCTTGTCGGCGTCGAGGGCAACGGACAGGCCGAACTGCTGCAGGCCGTGTCTGGCCTGCGCAAGATTGCCCAGGGCGTTGTCTATCTCAATGCCGAGAGCCTGGGCCCCCTCAGCGTCAAAGA
>JAHJOS010000383.1 GCA_018820005.1 Alphaproteobacteria bacterium
GAGGAACATGTTGTCGGCAATCGACAGCGCCGGCGACAGCGCCAGGTTCTGGTAGACCGTCTCGATGCCGGCATTGCGGGCGTCTTCGGGCGAGCGGAAATTGACCGGCTTGCCTTCGAGTTCGATCACGCCATGGTCGGGCAGGATGGCGCCGCTGATGGCCTTGATCAGCGTCGACTTACCCGCGCCATTGTCGCCGATCACCGCCAGGATTTCACCCGGATAGAGGTCGAAGTCGGCGCCATTGAGCGCCACCACTGTGCCATAGCGCTTGAGCAGGCCACGTGCCTTCAGGATTGGCTCGATCTCACTCATTGCGATGCCCTCCGCAGCCACTGATCGAGTGCGACGGCGATGATCACCAGCGTGCCGGCCGCAAACATTTGCCAATAATCGTCCACCCCGGCCAGCGACAGGCCGGTGTTGAACACACCCACGATGATGGCGCCCAGCACCGAACCGACGATGGAGCCGCGCCCGCCAAACAGCGAGGTGCCCCCGATCACCACGGCGGTGATCGATCCAAGATTGACCGTGTCAAAGGAGATCGGCGACACCGAACCGACGCGGCCGATAGCCACCCAGCCGGCAAAGCCGCAGATCAACCCGGCCAGCGCATAGACCGAGATCAGCGTGCGCCGCGTGCGGATACCTGACAGCCGCGCCGCATCGGGATCATCGCCAATGGCATGCACATGCCGGCCCCAGGCGGTGCGATTGAGCATGTACCAGACGATACCAGCCACAACGGCCAGGGAGATCGTGCCATAGGTCAGCTTGAAGGCACCGAAACGGACAGCCTCGCCAAACCACAGCAACCCCGGCGCCTTTTCCAGGATATCGGCATTTCGGATCGATTCCGAATGCGAATACCACAGCTTGAGCGCGGTAAAGATCGAGAGCGTGCCCAGCGTCACGATGAACGGCGGCAGCTTGATGATGGCCACCAGCACACCATTGAGCCAACCCATCAGCGCGCCGAACAACATACCGATGCCGATAGCCAGCGGCAGCGGCAGACCCATGTTGACCGCCAGATTGCCCATGATGAGCGAGGTGACGACCAGGATTGCGCCTACGGAAAGATCGATGCCGGCGGTCAGGATTATCAGCGTCTGCGCAATGGCGATGATGCCGGTAACGGTAATCTGCTGCAGGACGGTCGACAGGGCGCCCGCCCCCAGAAAGCGCGGTGCAATCAGGCCAAAGGCCAGGATGCTGACGATCAGCACCAGTGTCGGAATGGTCGTCGGATTGGTCCTGAGGAAGGACCGCAAAATGTGGAACAGGCTCTTGTCGTCCCGCTCGAAGCTGGCGACAGATTTGTCGGCCTGGGCCAGTTTGGCCTCGAAGTCTGAAATGGTTTTGGTCGGCGCGTTGTTGTCGCTCATGGTTCTCCCTGCCCAATGCTAGTGTTCCGCCGCGACACTGCGCAGGCGGACAGGGGGCGACACGGGCGCCGCCCCCTGCTCACGGTTAGGTCAGCAGGCTTTTAGCCCCAGCAGAGCTCGGTGCCCTTGGCGGTGTCGATCGAGGGAACGCCATCTACGGGCTGGTCGGTCACCAGGTTGACGCCGGTGTTGAAGAAGCTCAGGCCTTCGGATGCGACGGGCTTGGTGCCATCCTTGGCGTAGGCGGCAATGGCTTCGACGCCCTTCGATGCCATCAGCAATGGATACTGTTGCGATGTCGCGCCGATCACGCCAGCCTTGACGCTGGCAATGCCCGGGCAACCACCATCGACCGAAACGACCAGCACGCCGGTCTTGCCGGCCTTTGTCAGCGCCTGGAAGGCGCCTTCTGCGGCAGGTTCGTTGATGGTGTAGACCACGTTCATGTCCGGGTCCTTGGCGAGCAGATTTTCCACCGATGTCACGCCGCCTTCAGGATTGGCACCCGAGGTTTCATGGCCGATCACGCGCGGATCGGTTTCCGACCCCATGACCTTGAGATCGGGGACCTCGATGCCGAAGCCGACGAGGAACCCTGTGTCGCGCGCCACGTCCACCGAGATATTGTCCTTGTTGATGTCGAGCATGCCAATCTTGGCATTGGCAGCATCGGCACCCAGCTTGGCTGCAGCCCACTTGCCGATCAGCAAGCCGGCTTCAAAATTGTCGGTCGCAAAGGTCATATCCTGCGCTTCTGGATCGGCAAGCGGCGTATCGAGCGCAATCACCAGAATTCCGGCAGCGCGGGCATCCTTGAGCAGCGGGCCGACGGAGTCATTGGATGGGGTGATCAGAATGCCTTTGGCACCGGCCGCCATGCAGTTTTCGATCGCGGTCAGCTGCGGCGAGGCATCGCCATCCTTTTCGCCGGCATAGGCCTTGAAATCCATGCCCGCTGCCTTTGCGGCAGTCTCGGCACCTTCCTTCATCTTCACAAAGAACGGATTGGTATTGTTCTTGGTGATCAGGCACGCCAGATCCGCAGCCATCACAGCCGGTGCGGACAGGAACACGCAGGCGGCTGCGCCAAGCAGAAGCGATGTCTTGAGTTTGGTCACGTCGGTATCCTCCCAGGATAAAAAACACCCGGCCTGCAGCGAGCCTGCGCCCATCTAGCTGACCATTGGTCAAACGGCTGCCTCCTCATGATGCCTGCCGTCGATGCCGCTCATATCTAACGAACAGCCTCAGGCTGTCAATAAGTTTGTCCAAGTGATTTATTAATTAGCAGATCGACCTTTTTCGTGTAGTTTGGCAGGTGTGTTGGAGGCCAATGCTGGGAACGCCTGACGATGCCCATCAAGGGGATTGCAATCCTGCACGGGATGCGGCCTAAAGCAGCCTCGGGAACCTGATTGCAAGATGGATGGGGACTTGTTGATGGTCAGGCCAACAGCTGGCGACAGTGGCGCGGATAGCTTAAGCCGAGGCACCAATCAGTCCGGCGTGCGGCTTTACAATGAACGGCTGGTTTTGTCGCTGGTGCGGCGCCACGGTGCGCTACCAAAGGCCGACATTGCCCGCAGGACCGGGTTGTCGCCCCAGACAATATCGACCATCGCCAACGCGCTCGAGGCCGATGGCATCCTGCTGCGCATGGAGCCGTTGCGTGGCAAGGTCGGTCAACCGCTTGTCCCCTATGCACTCAACCCGCGCGGTGCCTTTTTCCTCGGCCTCAAAATTGGCCGTCGCAGCTCTGACGTCGTGCTGCTCGATTTTGAGGGTGCGGTTCTTGGGCGTCTGCATGAGCCGCATCCCTACCCTACGCCTGACATCATGGTCGACCTCGCCCGGCGCGGCATTGCCGAACTGACCACAAACCTCACGGAAGCTGAGCGCGACCGGATCGCCGGTTTCGGCATTGCGGCGCCGTTTGAGCTATGGAACTGGGAATCCCAGATCGGCGCGCCACCCGAGGTGCTGGAGGCCTGGCGTCACGCTGACATGCGTAGTGCCATCGCGGCAATCTGCCCCTGGCCGGTCTACCTCCATAACGACGGCACGGCGGCCTGCGCTGCCGAACTGGTGCTGGGTACTGCAGAGCACGGCGAAGATTTCCTCTATGTGTTCCTGGGCTCATTCGTTGGCGGCGGTGTCGTACTCAACAGCCACCTTTTTCCCGGACGCACTGGCTACGGCGGCGCACTGGCGCCCATGCCCATCGCCACGCCCGGCGCGGGCTTCCAGCAATTGCTGCGCAGCGCCTCAATCTATGTGCTGGCAGAAACCCTCTCCGCTGCGGGAAAAGACCCCAGCATCCTCTGGCGTGACCCCAGCGACTGGGGTGAGATAGGGCCGGAAATTACCCAATGGATTGAGGATGCAGCCGGTAGCCTGGCTGTCGTCGCGGTCAGCGCTGTTTCAATCATCGATTTCGGGGCAATCGTGATCGATGGCGCCTTTCCGCCCTCTGTGCGACAGGAACTTGTTGCGGCCACGCAGCGCGCCGTTGCAGGGTTTGACCTGCGGGGGCTCGCGCCATTTTCGGTCAAAGAGGGCTCAATTGGTTTTGGGGCCCGCGAGATAGGCGGCGCCTGCCTGCCCCTGCTTGCCAACTTCACCCAGGACCGCGAAGTGCTGTTCAAGGAAAACAGTCAACCGCCCGTTCGCAGCTAGACGCCTGCCAACGCATTGCGACAAGTGCGGTAACAAGTCCTCAACCTAAGCTGCACTATGCTGTGGGAACATTTTGTCCACACGATTGATCAATGCAGCCACAGACCTCCAGCACTATCGGTCGGCAGGTGCCAGTGGCCGTGCTCACTCTTGTGGTACTTACCATGGTGGTGGCCGCGGCAACTGTTCTGGGATTTGTCGCCTGGTCCTCCGCCAATATCGACCAGCGTTCGCTGGAGCGGCAGACCCAGACGGTTTCCCGGGTAATTCAATCCAGCCGAAACGAGATGGAACAGCGCATCTCCGCCCTCGCGGTCTGGGATGAAACGCTGATTAACACCAAGCTGGCGTTTAACGCCAACTGGATCCAGCGCAACCTGAGCTATCGCATCAACGATAGCTTTGGCTACAACGCGATGATCCTTGTGGACGCCAGCAACAAGGGCGTTTTTGCCATCGTCGACAACCTTGCCGTGCTGCCCTCTGAGGTGGACGCCGCGACCGTTCCATTTGCGCAGCTGCTGGAAAGCCTGCGCACAATCAGGCCGTTGCAGGCCGACATTGGCACGCCGCAAATACCGGCAGTCATTACGGATTTTCTTGTCGTCGACGGACGGCCCGCAATAGTCAGCGCAACCACCATTGTCTCCGATACCGGCGCACTCAAGCAATTGCCCGGCTCAGAATACGCCATGCTGCTCACCCGCTACCTGGACAGTCCCATGGCGGCCGAAATCAGTCGGAACTATCTGATCGATGGTGGCAATTTCACCATGACCAGCAGCAGCAGCCCCGACCAGAGTGTCTTTCCAATTCTCAACAACAGCGGCCGCTTCATCACCTTCTTCCAGTGGAATCTGGATCGTCCAGGTCAGATGGTTCTGCGCCAGACCATTCCAACTCTCGCCATCGCGTTCATCGCTATTGCCTGCCTGATCGTGCTGTTGCTCAACCAATTACGCCGCTATGCGGACGCCCTCAAGGCGGGCCAGCAGTATTCACACTACCAGGCGACCCATGACGATCTGACCGGTCTGCCTAACCGATCCAGCTTTGAAGCTGAACTGACGCGACAGGTGGAAGCGCGAAAGACAACCAAGACTGGTGTCACCTTGTTGATGCTGGATCTGGACCGCTTCAAACAGGTGAATGATACACTTGGACACCAGGCCGGCGATGAACTGATCTGCGCTGTGGCCGATCGCATCAGGGCCGTGCTGGGCAAGGCCCCCATCATTGCTCGCCTCGGTGGCGACGAGTATGGCATCCTTATGGGTCAGGATGGCCTCATGCTCGATGTGCACGACACATCCCAGCGCATCATTGACGCCATTGGGCAACCGTTCTCACTGCGCCACTACAAGGCCCATGTCGGCGCCAGCATCGGCATCGTCAGTGTTAGCGCGCTTGAGGAGGACGTCGTCCCCACCGAACTCATGCGCAAGGCCGATATCGCGCTCTACGAGGCCAAGGCGGCCGGCCGCAACCGCGCCATGGTCTATGAAGAGCACATGAGCGAAATGCTGCAGCTCCAGCACACAATCGAAGGCGAACTGCGTGAGGCCTTGCAGCGCGACGACCAGCTCTCAGTCTCGTTCCAGCCGTTGGTCAGCCAGGCCACCCGACGGGTTGTCGGCGCCGAAGCGCTTGCCCGATGGTCGCACCCCAAATTTGGCCAGATCTCCCCGGGACGCTTCATCCCCGTCGCCGAAAACACCGGCCTGATAGAAGCACTCGGTGAGTTCGTGCTGCGCCGCGCCTGCGAACTTGGAGCGACCGTTCCCGGTCGCACCATCGCGGTCAATATCTCGCCCACTCAATTGCGCAACCCACAGTTCTCCCACCTGGTCTTCGATATCCTGCATCGCACAGGCATGCGCCCAAATGATCTTGAGCTCGAGATCACCGAATCCATCCTGCTCGACGATGAGCATGTGTCATCCCAGAACCTGCGGACCTTCCGCACCGCCGGCATTCAGATTGCCCTGGACGATTTTGGCACTGGCTATTCCTCGCTGAGCTACCTCAAGCGCTACCCGGTCGATCGCATCAAGATCGACCGCTCCTTCGTCAGCCAGCTGGCCGATGGCCATGACTCCGTTGCCATTACCAAGGCGATCGTAACGCTGGCCCACGCGATGGATCTCGAGGTTACAGCGGAGGGTGTGGAGACCGAAGACCAGGCCAGCATTCTGGGCAAGATGGGCTGCAACATCCTGCAGGGTTTCCTGTTTTCCAGTGGCGTGCCAGCTGCCAGGATTGTCGAGATCCTGTCAGACCCGGCCAATGCCATGGTTTCGCGCAGCATGCGGCTCCGCAAGGCAATGTCCCGTTAACTGCTGCGACAGAACCACTTGGCAATTCGCCCAGGGCTAAGCCGGTTCAAAGCCATGGAAACGACTATCCAGACTGCCATCCAAATCCAGGGCTATCTCTCCACCTGGGATGAGATGCTGGAAGCCATCGATGACGAGGACGTCCAATGGTTCACCGACAATCTGGCCTCCGAGGCCTATGATCTCTTCGACCAGGACCAGATCTATATCCATGATGGCCCGGCGAGCCGCTCTACGCCGCGCTTGCCGGCAGCGCCATGGCCGCGGAACGCTTCGAGTCCATTCGTGCCGTAGTCACCCCGCTGCTGCAGCAGTTGGACTCGCCTGACAACCGTGCGACCATGAAAGCCCACACGCGGATCGCGCTGACTCGCCTCGCTTGCCCATGATTTTGCTATCGTTCGGGGCATACCAGCGATCATCGTGGCTTTGCCCGTGGTCTCAGACAGCCGCTGGCGATGCTGTCGCCTGGCTCAAATGGTTGCCGGCCCGCCCTGGCCGCCACATCCTGGGCGATACTCTGCCAGCCCTTGGCCCGGCGCTGCTGGTCGCCGGCGTGATCGTCGCCTTGCTGCTGCGCAATCTGCAGCGGACCTCGCGCCAACTGCAGGCCGAGCGCGCCGAAGCCCATCATCGCGCCCTGCACGATCCGCTGACCGGTCTGGGCGACGGCGCCCTCTTTGACGAACGGCAGGCGGACGCCCTCAAGACCCTGCCACCAGGTCCGTCGCGGCTGGCTTTACACTGCCTGGACCTGGACAGCTTCAAGCCGGTCAATGACACATTGGGACACAAGGCCGGCGACGAATTCGCCATCATCCAGCCCGGCATATCCGGTCCCGACTGGCCCGCCGACCTCGCCAACTGCAACATTGCGGCCATCCGCCAGCCCTTCAGGCTGCAGGGCAGCAGGGTCCAGATCGGCATCAGCATCGGCATCGCTACTGCGCCAGACAACGCCAGTACCGACGTCGACCTCATGGTCCGCGCTGATTCCGCGCTCTATCAAGCCAAGGCCGGCGGCCGCAATCGCTGCCGCTTCTTCAGCCAAGCCTGCCCCGGCGCCGGCGGGCCAGCGGACCTCAACCAGCGGCTGCAGACGGCATTTGTCGCCCGCGGCGCCGCCTGAGCCCATGCCTGCCATGTCCAAACGGCCTTGACGCCGGGGCCCGCGCGACACCAGTGTCCGGCATGAACAAGCCCCAGGACAATGTGATGACTTCTGCCCAGACCCTCACCCGAATGATCATGGCCGGGCAGGGCAAGCAACCCGCCGATCTTGTCATCAAGAATGTGCAGATGCTCGACGTCATCGCGGGTGCCATCACCACCACCGACATCGCCATCGTCCAAGACCGCATCGTGGGCACCCACGCCAGCTACCAGGGCATCACCGAGATCGACGGCAGCGGTCGCTTTGCAGTGCCAGGCTTCATCGATACCCATCTGCATATTGAATC